>JBDSLN010000046.1:0-19907 GCA_039916365.1 Vicinamibacteria bacterium | reverse complement strand
CGCGCTCAACTCCGCTTTCAATGCGTCCCAACGCTGGAAGCAGCGAGTTCATGTACGCGGCCTTGCCCGCGGGGCTTTCGATGTCGTTTTCGCGGGCGGACAAGCGTGCCAGCCATTCGATCGCAGGTTCCGCTGCCTCGATCTTGGCGAGAAACGGTTCGCGACCACGCTCTCGAATGAACGTGTCCGGATCATGGCCTGAATCGAGTGCGACGACGCGGACATCCATCTTCTCTTCCTGGAAGATCTCGATGGAACGCTTGGTTGCTTTGACCCCGGCGTCATCGCCGTCGAAACAAAGAACCGCACGCGGCGCGAGACGCTTGAGGAGCCGCGCCTGCTGCGAAGTCAACGCAGTCCCGCAGGGAGCCACCGCAGAGAGGACGCCGCCTTCGATGGACCGGGCCACATCGAGGTAGCCCTCCATGATGATGGCGCGTCCGCTTTTGCGGATTTCTTCCTTGGCCCAGCTGAGGCCGTAGAGCGTCTTACTCTTCTGATAGGCCGGACCTTCCGGTGAGTTCAGATACTTCGGCTCATCCGCGGGATCGAGGGCACGCGCACCAAACGCGACGACGCGTCCACGATCAGAAAGAATCGGGAAGATGGCGCGGTTGCGGAAGCGGTCGTAGAGGCCGCGATTGCCGCGGATCGCAAGGCCCGCCATCTCGATCAGCTCCTCGCGGAACTGCACCTTGAGCGCGCGCGTGACGTCTTCCCAGGTGTCGCGAGCAGCACCCGCGCGGATGAACTCCAGCGTCTTCTTCGAGAACTTGCGGCCTTCGAGATACTCACGCGCCCGACGACCGTTGTCGTCCCAGAAAAACTGTTCGTACTGTTTGGCGGCGGCTTCGAGAACCGGCTCGACCTCCACGCGCATCCGGTCCTCCGGCGACTCTTCGCGTGAATCGGGAATCGTCACACCGAAACGGCGCGCCAGAGCCTCCACCGCGTCCTTGAAGGACAGGCCTTCCTTCATCTTGATGAACTCGACCACGTCGCCGCCGGCGCCGCAGCCGAAGCAGTGGAAGACGGCTGGATCGGCACGCACCGTGAACGACGGGGAGCGCTCCTTGTGGAAGGGACACAGGCCTTTGTGCGAACGGCCCATCTTCTTCAAAACGACGTGTTCAGAGACGACGCTGATGATGTCGGCGCGGCTCTTGAGTTCGTCGAGGAAGGAGGGAGTGAAGGTGGTGAAGCTCATCGCCGAAGGTCCACGACGGTAGCACCCGCCCCGCCCTCATTCGGAGCGCCGTCACGGAAGGAGATGACATGGGGATGCGCCTTCAGCAGGTCGCGAACCGCCGCGCGCAAGCGCCCCTGGCCAAAGCCGTGAACGATGCGGAGAGTCGCCGCATCGGCAAGGAATGCGTCGTCCAGGGCTTTATCGACGAGCGGTGTTGCCTCGTCCACCCGCATCCCGATTATCTTGAGCGGGGGGCCGCAGGAGTCATCGATCTGTTGTGCTCCGCCCCCCGTACCCCCGGCGCTGCGGGCGAGTGAATCGCCCTTCGCTTGTCTCGAAGACATCGTGTAGGCCGGGAGGCCGCCATCGCCAGGCCACCGAGGTGGTCCAGCATGATGCTTCGGATTCTTCGCTTTCTGAACAAGAGCGCGACCGAGTCGGATGCGTTTTCCGCCCGAGTCGATCTCGACGTCCGACGCGGTGCCTGCGGTGACGAGACCCTTCCAGCCAAGCGAGGGCGCTTCGACGAAGTCACCCACGACAATCGCCGCTCCCGCCTTCACCGATTCCATCCGCTGCTCTTCAGCAGGGACGACCTGGGTGAGCGTCTCGCCTCGCAGTCGAACCACCGCGCGCGGTGTCTTCATGCCTTTGAGCTTCTCTTCCGCCTCTGTGAACAAGGCGCGCAGTCGCTGGTCTTCCGTTTCGCGCTGCGCCTGGATGCGGCCGCGCGTGTCTTCGCGCATCTTCTCGCGCTCGTCTTCGATGCGCGCCAGGCGCTTTGAAAGCATCTGTTCGAGCTCGGCCACGTTTACTTCCGCGGCGGCGACGCGGGTTTGATTCTCCGCAAGTTCCGACTTCTCGCGGGCGAGATCCGCGAGGATCGCTTCCTGTCGTCGCGCCGATTCCGGCAATCGGGCGCGCGCTTGATCAACCACGTGCACCGGAACGCCCAGGCGGCTCGCGATCTCGAAGGCGAGCGAGCGACCCGGTTGGTTCAGCACAAGCTTGTAGGTCGGAGCAAAGGATGACGGGTCGTAGGCGAAGGACGCACAGCGCGCGATGGGCGACTCCTGGGCGAAGAGCTTTAGATCCGCGTTGTGCGTGGTCGCGATGACCGTCGCGCCACGACGAGCAAAATCATCGATGATGGCGGCACCAAGCGCGCCTCCTTCGAGCGGATCGGTTCCCGAGCCCAGCTCATCAAGGAGAACCAGTGCGCGAGAACCCGGAGCCAACGTCATCTTTGCGATCCCGGCGATTTGCGCGGAGAAGGTCGACAGGCCCGCGCCCAAAGACTGGTCGTCCCCAATTTCCGCGAAGATCGAATCAAAGAAAGGCAGAGCCGTTCCTTCGGCCGCGGGAATGGGAAGCCCGCTGCGCGCCATCAGGGACAGCAACCCGACGGTCTTCAGCGCCACCGTCTTGCCGCCGGTGTTCGGACCTCCGATCACCATGATGTTGCGATCGCCGGCGATCTCGAGATCGAGGGGGACCGGCTCGCGGCCGCTCGGGAGAAGATCGAGATCTTCACGAATGGCATCGACGAGAAGCGGGTGGACGCCGCGAACGATCGTTACGGATCCGTCGTCGGAAAAGGCCGGCAACCGACCGTTCAGATCGTGCGCCAGCCGCGCTTTGGCGTGCAGCAGATCCCAGGTTTCGAGGATGCGATCGGCGCGCGACAGCGCCGAGACCTCGGCGCGGGCTTCCTCTGAAAGATTGCGCAGGATCTGGCGGATCTCTTCCTGCTCCTCCTCGGATACGACCACCAGCTCGTTGTTGACCGCCACCGCTTCGATCGGTTCGATGAACGTCGTTTTCTGCGCGCGTGAAGCCCCATGAACGACGCCCTCGAACGAGCGCTTCGCTTCCGCCTTGACCATGAGCACGGATCGCCCGTTGCGATTCGCCACCACCTTGTCCTGCAGGACCTCATCGGCGTTGGGTTTGTGCAGGTAGGTCTCGAAGACAAGGTCCAGGTCTTCGCGAAGACGATTGGTGCGGGCGCGAAGTCGCCGCAATTCCGGTGAGGCATCGTCGCGCACTTCGCCCTTCGGGCCGATGGCGCGTTCGACAGAGCGCACGAAGGGCAAACCACCCAGACGACTCGTATCCGCGGCTTCGTCCCACAGACGTCCGTGCGTCGCCGCTGCTTTCTCGAGACGGGCCTTCACGTCGGCGCCAAGTTCAGCACTTGCTTCCGCGAAGCGAGCAAGAACAACCAGCTCAAAGCCATCAAGAGCCTGACCTTGGATGGCGAGCGAGGCGCAGATCTCGGTCACCTCGGGGACACTCTCAAACCGCAGACGTCCATCATCGAGAAGGGTACGGAAGATCTCAACCTGACCGAGCGATCTCTCGATGTCCCGCCGGTCGGAACCGCCTGGGAGAAAGGCCGACAGTGCTTCCTGATTGCGAGCGCGCGCGGAACGCTTCACGAGCAACGCACAGACGGAAGACCACTCAAGGGCCTTGAGGCTGGATGAGTTCGTCAGGCTGGGCTGGGGCAACCCGTTCTACAGAACGTATTTCGGACCGCCGCAGGCTTGGCAGGGACAGAGGTCGCGAAGTCTCGGAAAGGCCCAGATGCCGGTGTCGTGGCCGTCAGACCAGCGCAAACCCAGCGCATAGTTGCCGACGGTGTCGATCCCGGCCAGAGATTGGTTCTTCATGTTGAGATAGAGGGCCACTGGCTTGTGGCCCTGACAGCCGGCGCAAGGACACCAGCTCCGGAGGTAGTCGACGGCGAACTCGGACATATGGCCGTCCGACCAGTCGATCGCAAGTACGCCCCGCGACCGATGATGACGGACTTCGATCGGCTCGACGTTCGCGTCGCTCATGAAATGTCCGGGGCGCAGTGCGGCAGGCGTGGGATCAGATCCAGCCCATCCGTTTGGCGAGATAAACCGCGGCAAGCGCCATGGCGGCTCCGACAAACAGCAGAGCCAGGCCAGCCGCGCCGATCATCAACCAGAATGCGGGACCTTTTGTGGACGGCTTCTGAGCTGGCGGAGCGGCCAGTGCGGGCGCGATCGAAACTTCGGCGCGCGAAGGCTGGGGCCTCGGTTTTTCCTCGGCGCGGGGCGCCTTGAGCACCGGCATCTGAACGGTCGGCCCGGGCTCTTCGACCTGAGGAACGCCACGCATGTCGGTGCCATAGTGGGGGGTGGGCAGTTCGTCGGCGAGGATGGCTCCCTCGACCACGGTGACGGAGAAGGTCTGCTGGTGCCCAATCATCGTCTGGGCGACCACCAAATCATCCTCAGCCACCGATTCCTGGGGCAGCTCGTCGCGAAGTTCGATCTTGAACGAGGCGGAACCGAACCGGAGGACGGAGCCGTCCTTCAACGTCGCGTCGACAAGCCGTTTCGAATCCAGGAAGGTGCCGTTGGCGCTGCCCTGATCGACCACAAAAAAGACGTCCTGCTTTCGTTTGATCAAAGCATGACGACGCGACACCGACGGGTGGGAAACGATGACGTTGCAATTCGCCTCTCGCCCGACAAGCGCTTCGTCGGCATCCACCACGATGGCCTCTCCCTTCAAGGGGACTAAGCGCAACACAGACATGGATTTAGTCTAGCACGCGCATAATGGTGTTGACCTTGGACGCGCGGGGCGTTACAAGTCATGCTGTGACGGAAGTGTCTCCCTCGGCCCGGCCCTTCGTTTCGGTCGAGGCTCTCTCCAAACGATTCGGATCAGAGTGGGCCCTGGCGCGCGCCACTTTCGTCCTCGACCGGGGCGGCATGGCGCTGCTGACCGGTTCCAACGGCTCTGGCAAGACAACCCTGATCCGCTGCCTCGCCACGTCTCTCGTTCCCGACTACGGGCGGGCTTCAGTGGACGGGCTGGACCTGGTGGCCGATCGGGACCAGCTTCGAAAGAGGATCGCGACCTTGACTCAGCCGGCGGGTTTTTATGGCGGTCTTTCGCCTCGTGAAAATCTACGGCTGACCGATACGCTCCTGACCCTCCAAAGAGGGGGCGGGATCGATGCTTTGCTCGACCGGGTTGGCCTGGGCACGCGGAAAGACGTCGCACTCGATGAGTTCTCCTCGGGAATGAAGCAGCGGTTCGCTCTGGCCCGGCTGGCTCTGGTTCAGCGCGATCTCATCCTGCTCGATGAACCGGAGACCCATCTTGATTCGCAGGGTCTAGGCCTTCTGACCCAGATGATCGTCGAGTGGAAGGCGGCGGGGGCAGGGGTCGTGTGCGCGACCCATTCGCCCGAACGCTTCCGCGAACTGGCCGATCAGGAGATCCGGCTCGTAAGCGGGTGCCCCGAAGGCCTGGGAATCAGCGCTTGACCGCTTTCCGCGCCCTCTTCGTCAAGGATCTCCGCCTTTTGGCGCGACGCCGGGGCGGTTTCCTCTCGACGTTCGCGGTCGGAGCCATCATCATGCTGATGGCGAGCCTGGCTGGCGAAGCTTCGCCGGAGAGTCTGGCCCGCCGCGGTGCGTCCGCTTTCTGGATGGGGCTTTTCCTTGGGTCCACTCTTCTTCTCTCCGACTCCTTTGAATCGGAGCACCGCGACGGCGCGCAGCGAGCGCTCATCCTGCTCGGAGCGTCTCCCACCGCCTTCTTCTATGCGAAGGCACTGGTGAACTTCGTGGGGCTGCTGGCGGCGGGCCTCCTACTGACGCCCGTGGCGGTCGCGCTTTTTGGCTTGGCGCCCGCGCCCCTGGGCGGCCTGGGCGTGCTGATCCTCGGAACGCTGTCTCTCTCGGCGCCCGGAACGCTCTTCACGGCTCTCGTCTCGGAAAGCGACAAACGAAATTTGCTCCTCCCGATCATGATGTTTCCCCTGGTGATGCCGGTTTTGGTGACGGTGGTTCAATCCACTGTCTTGCTGACCTTCGGCGATCCGATGGGACAGACCGCAGCGTGGATGGCCCTTCTCGGAGTTTTCGCCCTCCTCCATTGGCTGCTCGACGGCGCTCTGTACGGGAAAGCGGTGGATTGAGACATGAAAGACGCCTGCCGTCGCTGGCCGGGTGCCTGGACTTGATAGGCTGCGTGTCCAGCAAATGAAGCCAAAAACTCTCGTGGCGGTGGGCGGCTCACTTCTGTTCGCCGGCAGCTTGTGGGGCCTGCTCTTCGCGCCCGCTGAAGTTTTCATGGGCGATGTCTACCGGATTTTCTACATTCACGTTCCGACTGCGTGGATAGGCCTTTTGCTGCTCACCTCGGCCTTCATCTGCGCCCTCATGTTTCTCCTCAAGGGTGACTACATCTGGGACGATCGACTCGAAGCCACGATGGAGGGCGGGGTTGTTCTTTCCGCCCTGCTGACCGTTCAGGGTTCGATTTGGGCGCGTCCTACGTGGGGAGTATGGTGGAACTGGGATCCAAGGCTCACGACAACCGCCATTCTGGTTTTCGCTTTCGCAGGAATTATGGCTCTGCGTGCGACGCTTCATGAGCCCCGGAAGCGCGCCATGGTGAGTTCGGTTGCGGCCATCGTGGCAGCAGCCGACGTACCGCTCGTCTATTTCTCCGTTCGCTTCTGGAACTCTCTCCATCAGCTCCAGTCCTCCCCCGAGACGGTGTCCAGGGCTTTCGTGTGGCCGCTGCGCGTCAACGCGATCGCCATCCTGCTTCTCATGGCCGGGCTGGTCTCGATCAGGGCGGAGACGGTCCGTCGTTTGCGTGAAGCGGGTTCTTTGGCTCCTCCCCTTCAAGGCTCGTCTCGCTCCGAGGGAGTCAAGGCATGACCGGCCAGATCGTCGGCGGCTGGGAATACGTGATCGCGGTCTACGTGATTTCCGCTGTGGTCTACGTGGGCTATGCGTATTCCGTGATTCGAAGGGACAATGTATCTCGCATCCGTTCCAAGGAAACGAGATCATGAGTTCAAACGACGGTCGTAAACGAATGGCCCTCGCCCTGGGTGCCTGCGCGCTCGGTGGCTCGCTGCTGTATTTCGTGGTCGGCGGCATCGGACAGAACCTCGTCTACTACTGGGGACCGACCGAAGTCCTCGCCGCTGGGCCCAAAGCCGAGGGCGCTTCGATCCGCCTCGGTGGTCTCGTCGAGAAAGGATCGATCGCCAAAGGCGATGGCTCAAGTCTTCAGTTCACGGTGACCGACGGGAAGAAGTCCGTCCGCGTCCGCTGCACCAGCGTGCCCCCCCAGATGTTCCGAGAGGGCATCGGCGTGGTGGTCGAAGGCACAATGGCGGGCGACGGCATCTTCGAGTCGCATCGCTTGATGGTCTCGCATGGCAACGAATACCGCGCGCCCAACGATCCCGCTTCGGTCGATCTCAAGAAGCTGATGGACTCGACCGACGGCCTGGCCGCTCCGGGCAAGAAGTAGAGAAGGTCGCGTCATGACTGCGCTCATCGGCCAGGGACTCGTCCTTCTTTCGTTATTGTGCGCGTCCGTGGGTTGCATCGCCGGATTCGCCGGATTCGCGAAGAAAAGCGCCGACCTTACGAGAGCCGCGACGCTCGCGGCCTACGGATTTTCGGCCACCATGCTGCTGGCGAACGCATGGATGATCGCGGCGCTTTTGCGCAACGACTTCTCCATTTCCTACGTGACCCAGGTGGGTTCCATCGCGTTGCCCACGTGGGTGAAGGTCGTCAGCCTGTGGTCGTCGCTCGAAGGTTCGATTCTGTTCTGGGGAGGCGTCCTTTCGATCTACATCGCCATCGCCACGCGCAGCCTCAATGAAGCGCACGGTCCGGCCCGGCCGGCCGCGATCGGCGCCTGGCTTTTCTGCGCGACGTTCTTTGCGCTCCTGATCGCGGGTCCGGCGCAACCGTTTGGTCGCGTGACCGACATTCCGCTCGACGGCCCAGGTCCCAATCCGCTCTTGCAGAACCACGTGCTGATGGCGATCCACCCACCGTTCCTCTACGGCGGTTACGTGGGCATGACGATTCCGTTCGGACTCGCGATCGCCGCCCTGCTTTCGGGACGGCTTTCTCCCACCCTCCTCGGCACCATCCGCACCTCGCTGCTGGCGCCCTGGACGTTGCTCACTTGCGCTGTCGTTCTCGGCGGCTGGTGGGCGTACGAGGTCCTTGGCTGGGGCGGCTATTGGGCGTGGGACCCGGTGGAGAACGCCTCGTTGCTGCCGTGGCTCACGGGCACCGCAGCACTCCACTCTGCCATCCTGACCGAACGGCGCGGCGTGCTGAAGGGCTGGACGATGTGCCTCGTCATCGCAAGCTTCCTGCTGACCATCCTCGGGACGTTCATGACGCGCTCGGGCATCTTCAATTCCGTCCACTCCTTCACCCAGAGCGAGATCGGCCCCACCATTCTCAAGTTCCTCATTTTGGTGACGCTCGGCAGTGTGATCCTTCTGGCTATGCGGGTGGATCTCTTGAAGCCAGACGGCGAACTTGATCGCGGAGCGTCGCGCGACACCGCATTCCTCGCGCAGAACCTGCTCTTCGTGCTCTTCACCTTCACCGTCCTCATCGGAACGGTCTTCCCGCTGGTGGTGGAAGCGGTGCGCAACGTTCAGATGAGTGTTGGCCGGCCGTACTTCGATCGCATGACCATTCCGATCGGCGCGCTGTTGCTGTTCGTGATGGGCGTGGGCCCCGCGTTGCCCTGGGGCTCAACTTCAAATGCGGAACTCAAGAGGCGACTTCTCCCGCCCACGGGCCTCGGTCTTGTCTTCCTGGCGATGGCCTTGCTCACCGGTGTGCGGACACCCTGGACGTTGATCACGTTGTTCTTCGCGGGCTACGCTGCGTACGTGACGTTGATTGAAGCTACCCGTCCGGCTCGTATCCGCATGAAGTTCCGGACCGACGGCTTCACGCAGGCGTTCTCGCAGGATCTGTTCGGGCCAGGACTGCGCCGCCTGGCCGCTTACGTGGCTCACGCGGGCGCGGTGATCGCCTTCATCGCCATCTCGGTTTCCAGCACACGCGCTTCGTCGATTGAACGCTCCTTGAAAACCGGCGAGTCGATGACACTCGGTCACTACACGCTGACCCTCGAGGGCATCGAGCGTGCCGCGGACGTCCACCGCACGTCCTTGATCGCGCGCGTAGGGGTCAAGAAAGACGGCAAGGATCTCGGTCCCCTGCGTCCGATGATGAATCAGTACAACTCGCAACGCGAGTCGATCGGCACACCCGCCGTGCGGACGGGCCTGGTCGAGGATCTGTACCTGTCCTTGATGAACATCGACGGCGAGACGGGTTCGGTGGGATTGCTGGTTCTGGTGAATCCGCTGGTCAGCTGGCTGTGGATTGCGACGCTGATCATGGCGATCGGGGGCACCCTGGCTCTCTTCTCCTCCGTGCGGGTGGGACGCCTGGTCGAGGCCGGGCGCGATCTCCAGACCGAGCCCATCCGCTGAGTTGCGACGAGCGAGAACGCCAGTCAAATGAACAAAGGCGTTCTTGGTCTGGGCTTGCTTGTGACCGCGCCCCTTCTCGCGGTGCTGATCCTCAACCGCGATCGTCGCCCGCTCGACATCAAAACCCCGCTCATCCAAAAGCCGGCGCCCGACGTGTTCGTGAAGAGCCTTGATGGTGAAGGATCGCTGCGGCTCTCGTCTCTTAAGGGCAAGCCGGTGGTGGTGAATTTCTGGGCCTCTTGGTGTGTGCCCTGCATTGAGGAGCACTCGGCCCTGAGTGCTTCCGCCCAGGCGAATCCGGACGTGGCGTTTGTCGGGGTCGTGTATGAAGACACGGCCGAGAACGCGCGCGCCTTTCTCAGCCAGCGCGGACGCGCCTACACGCCGTATATCGATGAGACGGGCAAGGCCTCCATCGCCTTTGGCATTTATGGCGTGCCCGAGACTTTCTTCATCAATGCCGCGGGAACCATCGTGGCGAAGACGGTGGGACCCGTGAACGAGCAATCGCTCGAAGAGAATCTTCTGATGGCCCGTAAATGAAGCGTTCCTTAATCGTCGTCTTCGCCTACGCGATGCTGTGCGCCGTCCCTGCGTTTGCACAGCAGACGGGTGAACTCGACGAAGATGTCATGGCGGTTCTGGGGCGGCCCGTAGGCTCGAAGCCCGCGCCCACAGCGGTTTCTCTGCATTCCCAGGACATCGACAGCAAGCTTCGGTGTCCGGTCTGTCAAGGCGTGTCCATCGCCGATTCGCCTTCGGGCATGGCGACCAAAATGCGCGCCCAGGTGCGCGACCTCGTCGCGGCGGGATACAACGACGAACAGGTCATGAGCTACTTCGAGCACTCCTACGGTGAGTTGGTGCGACTGGAGCCGCCGCTGCGCGGCATCAACTGGCTGCTCTGGGTGATGCCCGGATTCCTCCTGCTCTCAGGCGCCTTGTTCGTGTTCTGGCGGGCGCGATCGTCGGCGGGCGGCGTTATGACCGCAGAGGTGAAGGCCGTGGGCGTCGACCCGGCGTCGGTCGATCCGGTCATAGCCAAGTACCTGGAACAGATTCGGCGCGACTCAGGACAGTCGTCCTAACAACGAAGCGAAGGTGAGGACACTCAGTGGCTGCGGATTTTAGTTGGGGGCCTCCCCTTGCCGTTCTCGCCACCGGGGCCGTCTTTGGCGTTGTGATGGTCATCCTTCGCTCCCGGGCGAAAAGCCGCGTCCCGTCGTTCGCCGATGCGAATCCTGAACGCGCCGACCTGCAGCGTCAATATGACGCACTCGTGCGCCGGCTCGCGGAAGGGGTCGACGCTGATGAGAAGTCCGTGATCGAACTTCAGGCTGCCCAGGTTCTGATGAAGCTGGACGGAGTCAGTTCGGCGGTGAATGCCTCACAAGTAGACGGCGTTTCCAGGACCTCTCCCACCGTCGGAGCTGCGAATGGACCGAAGCCGGTGTCCGCCGCGATGGGCTTCCTCTACGGGGTCGTTTCGATGGCGGTGCTGGGCGGGCTCATCTATCTCGCGTTCCAGGGATCCACCGCACGCACCGAGGGCGGCATCGTGACCGGCGGTCAGGCCATGGGCCCGGCAACTTCCGGCGCCGCTCCTCCTCAGGATGGCGGCGACGAAAAGGCCATCACGGCGCTGGAAGAGGAAGTGAGAAAGGCGCCCCAGAGCATTCCGCGCAGAATCGAACTGGCGCGAGCGTATCTGCAGAAGCGTGACCTGATCAAGGTCTTCGACCAGACCAAGGCGGTGCTCGAGATCGAGCCGGGCAATCCGCTGGCCTTGACCTATCAGGGGCTGGTTCGGGTCGCCATGGGCCAGGCCGATCAGGCGGAAGCGATGCTGCTCGAAGCGATCAAAAAGGATCCGAACATCGAAGACGCCTACATTCACCTGGCGATCGCGCGCATCCAGCGCGGCAATCGCGCGGGCGCCGAGCAGGCGATCCAGGAAGCGCAGAAGCTCTTTCCCCAGGACCGCGCTGAACTGGCTCAGATGTTTACTCAGCTCACCGAGGCAGCCGATCAGAAGGCGAGTACGGCTCCCGCGGAGCCCGGGACTGCGGGTGACGGAGCGGGCGAGCCCCAGGCAGACGGATCATCCAAAAACGTCGTGGTCGTGGTCGATCTGCCGAAGGGGACCTCGGTGCCGCCCTCGGCTCTGCTGTTCGTCATCGTGCGCGAGGCAGGCTTTGAAACCGGTCCGCCGGTGGCCGTGAAACGCGTCCTCGCTCTGAACTTCCCCATCACGGTGACGCTCACCAACAAGGACTCCATGGCCGGCGAGTCGCTGCCCGGCCTCGTGCGCATCGACGCGCGCATCGACCGCGACGGGGATCCGTTGACCAAGGACCCTCGCGATCCCGTTGCCAGCGAGGACAACGTTCGCCCGGGATCCGGACAGGTGCTGCTGGTGCTCTCGCCGGTCAAGTAGCCGAAGAAGCCCAGAGAGACGCGAGCGCGCGATTTCTTAGAAGGAGATCTTCGCGCCGATCTGCAGGCTGCGCTGGTCGTACGCCGCGGTGGCACACGGGGTGATCGCGGGACTTCCGCACTGGATGATGCTCGTCGGAATGGCGACCGTGGGGTTGCCGAGCGCGTCGGTTCCAACCACGCGGTTCACGCCCGAAACGCTCAGGCGGTTGAAAATGTTCTTCCCCTCGCCAAAGATCTCCAGACGGCGCTTGCCGAATTTGACGAAGCGGACATAGCGCGCATCCACCGTGAAGACGGATCCAAGACGACCCGTGTTACGGCCGATCCCGAGCGGACGATCGTTCGTGGAGTTTCCGTCGCCGTTGAGATCGCGGTTCGTCCGGATGTTGAAGGGCAGACCGCTGTTCGCCTGAACGATGAAGCCGAGCTGGTTGTTATTGACGATCGCGGCAAGCGGACCGTCGATCTTCGGCTGCAGCAGACTCGAGAGCGCGAAGGTGTGGGTCTGGTTGAACGGAGCAACACCCTTGTCCCGGTTTATGTTCGACGGATCGGAAATGCGGTCGTCGCCGGTCGCGAGAACATAGGAAGGGAAGGGCGCGTTGTCGGTGCTCTTCGCCAGCGTGTAGTTGGCCTGCATCTGCCAGCCCTTGCGCATCCGCTTGTTCAAGGTGGCGGTGAGAGCGTTGTATGACCCGCGACCAATCGACTGAACCACATCGATGGCGTTGAACGTGGAGTTGGGCCGGGTGGCGGCATAGATCGGACGACCGTCTCCCAGGGTCGCACTCGTAGGCGTGACGTTCGTGTCCAGAACGACCGGCATGTTGCGATTGACCGAGTTGATGTAGCCAAGGCTCATCGAGAGGTCGTCGCTGAGCGCACGTTCGATCTGGATGTTCGACAACAGCGCCCACTGCGTGCTGAAGTCGGCGGCGATCGCGGCAACGCCCTGCTTCGGCGGAGACGACGTCGAGATGGTGGCGGGGAACGCCGGAGCGCCCGCAACCGTGGGAGCGCCGGTGAACGTGAAGGACTTCGGATCGCCGTTGCGGAGGATCGCGTCTTCGTAAGTGTTCAACTGCGGCGGCTCATACATGACGCCCGACGAAGCACGGAGAACCGTCTTGTTGTCGCTGTCCAGCGACCAGGAGAAACCAGCGCGGGCCGCGAAGTTGTTCTTGTCATCCTTGAACGAAGAAGACAGCGGATTGGCCGCGAACACTCGGGATTCGGGGACGTTAAAGAGGTCGTAGCGGAGCCCGTAGAGCAGCTTGAAGCGCGAGGAAAGCCACACGTCGTCCTGAACGAACAGACCGATGAACTTCGAAGTGTAGGCCGCCGTCGGGTCGCCAAGATCCTGGGTGTAGGTGGTGTAGCCCCGCGGCGCGGTGCCATTCTTCGCGGCGAGGTACGCGGCGACGGACGTGAACGTGTACTGCGCGCGCAGAGTGTTCTGCCGGGTGTCGGAGATGTTCTGGAAGTCGATCCCGGCCTTCATCGAGTGCTTGCCCACCGTCCAGGAGAAGTTGTTGACGATCTGGAAGATCTTCGTGTTGAAGATGAAGCCGGCACTCGCGGTCCCATCGAGGGGCGAGCCAAAGTTGATCGCCTGGGCGCCCGTGATGTTGATCGCGGGACCGGTCACCGACGAGTCGCTCGCGGTGCGGGACTGGTCACGCGACGCGTATTGCACACGGAGCTCATTCAGGCGGGTTCCGCCGAGTTGCGAAATGAGCTGAGCGGAAGCCGTGTTCATCTTGTCGTTGAAGTTGGTGGCCCGCTGGATGGTGGTGGCGCCGCCGCCGATGTTGAAGGGGGAATCGTTCTTGAACCAGAATTCGCGGATCGAGAGCTTGTTCGAGGCGTTGAGCTGATGATCGATCTTCGCGATCGCGAAGTGAACCTTCTGGGTCGCGGGGATGACGCCGTCGCCAATCGCCTGAGCCTGAGTGAGTCCGACCGCGCTGTAGTTGTCCACCGCCGACTGGGCGATGGTGCGATCCGCGGAGAGGTCACGATCGACGTACTCGTAACCCACGTAGAAATGGGTCTTGTCCTTCACGATCGGGCCGCCGAGGGTGAAGTTGGTGTTGTTGACGTGAGTGTCAGGCTTCTTGGTGCCCGTGAAATAAAAGGGCGTCTCGGAGAAGTTCTTACGGCGGAGGCGGAAGCTGACCGTGCCCGCGAGATCATTGGCTCCCGACGGAGTGATCGCGTTGTAGACCATGCCCGTGGTCTGGCCAAATTCAGGAGCGAAGCCACTGGTAATGACCTTGACTTCCTTGATCACGATTTCGGAGACGGGGAGAAGACGCAGGCCCGCGCGATCCTTCTCAGTGTTGGTGTTGCCGTCGATCTGGTAGTTCACGTGCATCTGCGAACCATTGCCGTTGATGCGCGCGGCGCCAAACTCGTTGTTCTCATAGCCGGTGACGTTGGGCTGGAGGAACGCGAAGTTGTACGGATTGCGCGAGACGAGGGGCAGGTTCTTGATCTCGGCTTCCGAGATGGTCCGGCCGATGTCGATCTTGCCCGGGTTCGCAATCGGCGCTTCACCTGTGACCGTGACCACTTCGGTCATGGCGCCGGTTTCGAGAACAACGTTGACCACGACGCCCTGACCGGCCGAGAGGCTGAACCCCGCGCGCTCGTAGGCCTTAAAGCCGGAAAGCTCGACGCGAACCTTATAGCTGCCGAGAGAAAGCAGGGGCGCGCGGAAGTCTCCCTTTGAATCTGTGACGAACGTCTTCGATTCACCGGTGCTGGTGTTGGTGACGGTGACGTTGACCCCGGGCAGCACGCCGCCAGAGGAGTCTTTGACGACGCCTTCAATGAGGCCGTTAATGGCCGTGGACTGGGCAAAGGCGCTGGTCGAAACCAGAAGCGCCACCGCCGCGATGAGAAGCTTGCGCAACATTGATTTGAAGTCTCCTGGAAGTGTTGTATTCAAGACGCCGGGTCTGACGTCTCGCAGGGAAACCTCTGCCGTCCACAGGGGCATCCTCGAAGTGTTTCGGTATTGTAGTCCCGTCATGTTCACCGTCCCCAAGCCCGCGGCCAGCGTGCTCCTAGACTCCTCCAAAGGACGCGGCCTCCACGACATGGGCTTCGGGGCGCGGGTCCTTCCTTGGGCATCTTCGTGACGAAGAAACAAGCCGACGAGGTGAAGAAGGACGCCGGTCTAGCGGCGGGCGGCGGGCATCTGGGGAACGATGCCGTGCTCCGACTTCAGCCGTTCGAGGGCGGCGATGCGAACCGGGCGGCGCACGTCGTGGTCGGTTGGGTGATAACCCCGGCCGACTTCGGCGAGCTTGCCGCGGTGCATCAGATTCTCGCGGTCGATGATCAGTTCGGCTCGTGATTCGCCGACGAGGTCGTTCTCGCGGCTCATCAGGATCGCCTCTTCGGGACACGCGTCGACGCAGAAGCCGCAGTAGACGCAGCGAAGGAGGTCGATCTCGAAACGCGTCGGATACTTCTCGATCTTCTTCTCCGGGCGTTCGCCGGATTCGATGTAGATGCACTCGGCCGGGCAGACCGTGGCGCACATGTAGCAGGCGACGCACTTGGGCGTCCCGTCTTCGCGCGCGGTCAGAAGATGAACTCCGCGATAACGGCCTGAAATGTTGCGTTTCTTTTCGGGATACTCGATGGTGGCCGAGCGGCCCTTCACGAACAGCGTCTCGAACATGTTGCGCAGGGTCAGGTACATGCCGTAGATGATCGGCATGTAGCCGGGGCGAGTGTCGCGATTGACGGTGATGACGTTTGAGGCCATGGTCTGTTCCTTATGCCGAGGCCTGGGCCTTGTTGGCAGTCGCGAGCGACTTGCCAAGGGGGCCAAGAGAGCGGTGGGTGAAATCGGCGTACGCAGGGGTCGCAACCGCCATCTCGATGAAGACGTCTCCGGCGCTCGCCGCGTTCATGGGCTGACCGAGACGTTCAAGCAGGTCGAGACCGACTTCCCATCGGGGCCTCGCTTCGCCGGGCGCGTCGAAAGCTCGTTTGAAACGCTGCACGCGCTGCTCGAAGTTCGTGAACGTGCCATCCGTCTCCGCCCACATAGCAACAGGAATCACCGCGTGGGCATTGATGAGATGGGTGCCCTGATGCGTGGCCATCACCGCGACATAGGGAACGCCCTTTGCCGCCTCAGCGACCCCTGGGTCGTTCAGCATCGAGCCATCCTGGAGAACCAGAACATGGACCTTGCCGGCCTTGCAGTCGGCCAGGAGAGCTTCGACACCCGTGACACCCAGACCCTGATCAAGCAGGCCTTGCGTGTTCGGATGGCGGTCTTCGCGCTGAAGAATCTCATCCTTGCAAACGTTGACCTTGTCCTGCGGATTTCCGACGCGGAAGTCGAGGCGGCCACCCACGGCTTGCGCCACCTTCTTGAAAGTGAAGGCGTCTTCGTTGCTGGCGCGGGGAGAGGCAAGGAAGGCGGAGTTCGCGCCGGCCGCCTGGAGTTTGGCCGCAACTTCATGAACGATCTCGGAGGCCGGAGCGACGGCACCGCCGAAGCGATGCGCCGTGGTCACGCGATCAGGACCAATCATCTTGTAGAGATCCCGGCCCGGATCGCACATCCAGGACTTGTTGACCTCGACGTTGCGACGCGGACGGAAGCGGTAGGCCTCGCCGTCGCGATGGTCGATGGTCATGTTGCAGCCGGTCGAACAGCCGGGGCACACGGAGTCGGTTTCTTTCAAGAACCAGACGCGCATCTTGAAACGGAAGTCTTTGGACAGAAGTGCGCCGACCGGGCAGACATCAACGAGGTTGCCCGCGTACTCGTGGGTGATCGGGCCGCCGTTGTAAGTGGAGATCTGAGTGGAACCGCCGCGGTTCACGAATTCGAGCAGGTTGGTCTTGGTGACTTCGCGCTCATATCGGATGCAGCGCGAGCACACCACGCAGCGCTCGGCGTCGAGCATGATGGGACCGATGTCGACCACCTTGCGCTTGTTGATCTTCTCTTCAATCTCGACCCGCGAGTCATGGAGACCGTTGTCCATGTACTGATCCTGCAGGTAGCACTCACCCGCCTGGTCGCAGACCGGACAGTCGATCGGATGATTGACGAGCAGGAACTCGAGGGTGTCTTTCTGGGCGGCCTTCGCCTTGGGACTCGTGACCTGGGTCTTGATGACCATGCCTTCGTTGACGGTGGTCCCGCAGGCGATCTGAAGTTTCGGGAACTTCTCGATGTCGACCATGCACATGCGGCAGTTGCCGTCGACGGGGAGGTCGTCGTGATAGCAGAAACGCGGAATACGCACGCCCGCCTGTTCGGCCGCCTGGATGACAGACGTGCCGGGAGCGACTTCAATCTCTTGTCCGTCGATGGTGCACTTTGGCATCTCTAAAAACGAGGGGGTCCAGACACGAACCCGGCCCCCCTCGAGCTCCCCCGCGCCGCAAACGATTCGCGGGCGGCGTTGAAAGATCGCTTGCCCGAGTGAATCGGGCTCCGCGATGAATGGTTCGCGAATCGAACGGCGCTGTTCATCTGTCCAACTCGCCGGCGACGACGTTGAGTCCGCCGATCATGGCCACCGCGTCGGCGATCAGGGCGCCTTTGATCATCTGCGGATAGGCCTGGTAGATGTTGTAGCAGGGCGGACGGACCTTCACGCGCGCTGGATGCTTCTTTCCGTCGCTCACGACGTAGTAGCCGAGTTCGCCGTTGGCGCCTTCGACGTATCCGTAAACCTCGCCGGGTGCGGCCACGATGCCGTCGTAGACCAGCTTGAAGTGGTTCATCAGCGACTCGATGTTTCCGTACACCTCTGACTTCGGCGGCAGCGCCACCTTGCGGTCCTGGGTGATGAAGTCGCCCTTCGGCATCTTCTGCAGGGCCTGGTCGATGATGCGAAGACTCTGCTTGATCTCTTCCACGCGCACGAGATAGCGGTCGTAGCAGTCGCCCACCGTGCCCACGGGAACGTCGAAGTCGTACTGTTCGTAGCCCGAGTAGGGATGGTCCCTGCGGATGTCGTAAGCGATGCCGGACCCACGCAAGCACGGGCCGACCCAGCCGTAGGACAGAGCGTCTTCCTTGGAGAAGGTGCCGACGTCCTTGAACCGGTTCGCGAAGATGGCGTTCTTCGTGAGCAGGTTCTCCATCTGGTCCGTGACTTCCTTGATCCAGACCATGGTCGCGCGGCAACGGGCGTCGAAATCATCCGGAACGTCCTGGGCGACCCCACCGATGCGGGCGTAGCTCACGGTGAGACGGGCGCCGCAGACGGAGTCGAGAAGATCGTAGATTTCTTCGCGCGCGCGGAAGACGACGAAGAAGGGTGTGATGGCACCGAGGTCGACCACGTTCGTGGTGATACAGATGAAGTGGTCCATGATCCGAGAAAACTCGGACAGGATCACGCGGATCGCTTCGGCGCGCGGAGGTGCGGCAACGCCCAGGAGCTTCTCAACCGCGAGCGCCCAGCCATGGCCGTTGATGAAGGCCGAGCAGTAGTTCAGGCGGTCGGTGTACGGAATGATCTGCCAGTAGGTGCGCTCTTCCGCCATTTTCTCGAAGTTGCGGTGGAGATAACCAATTTCCGCTTCGCAATCCTGGATGGTTTCGCCATCGAGGAGCGCCTGCACCCGGAACGTGCCGTGCATCGCGGGATGCGACGGACCGATGTTCAGAACGAGATGCTCGGAACCCTTCGGCACCTCAAGCAGCCATTCCTTCGGCTTCTTGTTGATGTAGCGCTTGCCGGTTGGAAAATCCTTGCGCATCGGGTGACCGATGAAGTCATCGTGGGTCAGGATGCGGGTGAGGTTCGGATGACCGGTGAAGATGAGGCCGTAGAGGTCGAACGCTTCACGCTCAAACCAGTTGGCGCCCTTAAACACGTCGGTGAGCGTGTCGCACACCGGGGTTTTCTCAGGCACCGCAGTCTTGAGACGGATGTGATGCTTCTTTGTGACCGAGTAGAGGTGCAGCACCACTTCGAAACGAAGAGGGCGCGACTCGTCGTTGAGGTAATCAACACCGCAAAGATCGAGGAAGAGCTTGTAGTCAAGCTCAGGATGGTCGCGCAGCGTGCGGGCCGCTTCCTTCCAGGCGGATCCGGTGACGGTGATCGCGAGGTCGCCGCGATATTCGGTGACGCGAAGAACCTTCTCGCCGAACTTCTCCGAAAGAATGCGTGCGGCGGGTTTCGATAGAGCGACTTCGCCCGCAAGGGCCGGCATGCTAGGCATGCGAACCATCTCCTGGCTCATCGCGCTCTTCGGTCAGCTTGAAATGGATGCGGCCGCGCGGCTCCTGGCCATTGGCGGCACGGGCGGCGTCGTCGGTGGCCCAGGCAACACGGCGCTCACGACGGTCGTTCAGACCTTCGGCGCGGGCGCCCACCCGGTGCTCGCCCTGAGGACGCTTCGCCTGATCCCCGCTCTTGATACGGTCCTGAATCTTGATGAGCGCGGCCAGAAGAGATTCGGGAGTCGGCGGGCAACCCGGCACATAGACGTCCACGGGGATGATTTCGTCGATGCCCTGCATGGTGTGATAGCTGCGATAGAAGCCGCCGGTGGAGGCGCAGACGCCCATCGAAATGACCCACTTGGGCTCCGGCATCTGGTCGTAAATGGTCTTCAGGATCGGGCCCATCTTGTCGACCACTGTGCCGGCGACGAGAAGGAGATCCGCCTGACGCGGGGAGAAGCGAAGGACTTCCGAACCGAACCGGGCGACGTCGTAGTGAGAGCCCGTAAACGCCATGAATTCAATGGCGCAGCACGCGGTACCGAAAGGAAAAGGCCAGATTGAGGACTTACGGCCCCAGTTCACCACGGCATCGACCGTGGTGGTGATGATGTTGCCGCCTTCGTGCACGCTCTTGAAGTGCGTGGGATCGACGTATTTGCCCGTGATGATGTCGAGCAGACCCATTTCGTGTCCTTAGGTTTCTTTCGCTGATG
>JBDSLN010000045.1:0-6137 GCA_039916365.1 Vicinamibacteria bacterium | reverse complement strand
CGTCGCAGGGACCATGGAGTCGCAGAAACCGAAGAAGATGATGGCGACGCCCCATACGCCGGCGGCGACGCTGATCGCCAGGCCGTGACGCCGAACAGAGCGCGTCCACTTACTGGTAACGCTGGCGATGAATGCTCCCACCGCGGGCGACGCATACAGCACGCCCAGCACGCCGGGGCCGCCCAGTTTTTCTGACAGCGCCGGGAACAGCGCCATCGGCATGCCAAAGATCATTGCTACGAAG
This sequence comes from Vicinamibacteria bacterium, assembly GCA_039916365.1. GTDB lineage: Bacteria > Acidobacteriota > Vicinamibacteria > Fen-336 > JAGNNV01 > JAGNNV01. The sequence continues at coordinate 5,893 of JBDSLN010000045.1, read as the reverse complement.
TCGATCACGTAGGTACCGACCAACTCCTGTCGGCTCAAGGCATAGCGGAATCCCTGACGCACACTCTCAATCGTCGGCCGCTCGCCGCTCGCCCCCGCCTCCGTCTTGCGGATCATCACGATGCAGCCGAGTGCTATCGCGTAGCTCAGAAAATCCATCGCATAGGTGAAAGAGAGGCCCATCGAGGCGATCAGGACCCCGCCAATCGCCGGGCCGACGATCATGATGAGGCTACCCCGGAAAGAACCGAGGGCCGCCGCTGCCATCAGCTCATCTCTCGGAACAAGCCGCGGCATCAGGGCGTCGATCGAAGGGCGTTGCAGCCCGTTCATGCCGGACATAAAGCCTGCCAGCACGTACAAGACCCAGACGGGCGGCGATCCGTGGAGGGCCATGAGCGACAGGGTCAGGCTACCGCTCGCGAGAAACACGTCCGTGACGATGACCATCCTGCGCCGGTCCACGGTGTCGGCAAGCGCGCCGCCGATGAACGCCGTCATGAGAAGGGGAATCAGTTCAGCGACGCCGAGCAATCCGACCTTGAACGAGGAGTGAGTGAGCTGGAACATCTGATACGGCAGCGCCACGTACGTCATCATGGTGCCGAGGAACGAAACGGACTGCGAGATGTAAAGCAGGCGGTAGTCGCGGTGCCGGCGCAGCGGGCTGAAGTCCATGGGGGGGCAGGGAGACTACTACGCGGCACCTCCTAGAATCACCCTATGGAAGATAGCTGGATCAAATACGCCGAGCAGTTCAGTTCTCCTGAAGATGAGGTCCTTCAGAGCCTCGCGAAGGAGTGCTACGCCAACTACTCCAATCACTCGATGCTGTCCGGATACCTCCAGGGACGCGTGCTCTCGATGCTGTCGAAGATGATCCAGCCGAAGGTGGTCCTCGAAGTGGGAACGTACCTCGGCTATTCGGCGCTCTGCTTCGCCGAAGGGCTGGCCGAAGGCGGCAAGGTGATCACCCTCGATGTGGACGAGACGACCAACAAAGTCGCGAAGTCTTTCGTCGCCAATTCAGCTCACGCGTCGAAGATCCAGTTTCATCTCGGCCCGGCGAGCGAGATCATCCCAACGCTGCCCGAGACCTTCGATCTCGTCTTCATTGATGCTGACAAGCCCAACTACGCGAACTACTACAACCTGGTCCTCGACAAGGTTCGGAAGGGCGGATTCATCATCGCCGACAACGTCCTCTGGAGCGGCAAAGTGGCTCTCGACGAGAAGGATCACGACGAGCACACAAGGGCGCTTCACGAGTTCAACAAGATGGTCCAGGCCGACGCGCGAGTGTCCAACGTCCTTCTTCCCATCCGCGACGGCCTCATGGTCATGCGCAAGGAAGTGGCCTGATCGCCCTGTAGGCTAGCAACACATGAGCCACAGCACCCCGCCCAACGTCGAACCCATCCTCAACATTCCCGGCAACGCCGCCGACCATCTGTACCGCGAGGGCAGCGCCAAGGCGTCCTTTTGGGAAGCTCTGTTCGGCTCCAGTCTTCGCGCGGAACGTCGCACCCACATCTCCGTCCTTCCCGACGGTACGCGCGTGTTTGACATACCGGTCGAGCCGATCGAACACGAACTTCTGCGCAGTGCTACGGCATGGATGACGTCGCCGGAATTCGAGGAGATCAGCCGCGAAGCAGCCGCTCTCCTCGCCGACAAAGCGGTAACGGTCAAGCTCATCGGACTTCAAGCTCAAGGACAGGCGGTCGCCACCTTCGCGCTTCGCTTCGAGGTCAAGGAGGCCGCGACGGTGGTAGCACCTTCCGTCCCCGGCGCGTTCCGGTCGTGGTTCGGCGCGGAGCACGCGCAGATCGCGGAAGAGACGTTGATCCCGTTTGGTTTCACCCCGCAGATCTAGGAACACGAAAGCCATGAATGTCTCCCTGTTTCTTGGTGTGATGTCTCTGGTCGCGATCGGTTCCGCTTCAAGCCCTACGGCCGACGCTTCAGTGCCGGCATCTCCGTGGCGTGCGCAGACCAGCCCCGTCACTGTGGAGCTGCGCGGACTCGCCGTGGTCAGCACGAAGGTGGCCTGGGCGAGCGGTGCTAAAGGCACGGTCTTGCGCACGGTGGATGGCGAGACCTGGAAGGTTCTTCCCGTGGCGGGTGCCGAGGCTCTCGACTTCCGCGACATTCAGGCGTGGGACGCGAACGCCGCGATCGCGATGAGCATCGGCCCGGGCGCTGCATCGAACGTCTACAAGACCACCGATGGCGGCAAGTCGTGGCGCAAGGTCTTCGCCAACGCTGAGCCGACGGGCTTCTGGGATGCGATCACGTTCTGGGACCGCAAGAACGGGGCGCTCTTCGGTGATCCGGTGCGTGGGCGATTTCAGGTCTATCTCACCTCGGATGGCGGAGAGTCGTGGAAGGCGGTGGCCGACGCGGGCCTGCCCGTGGCGCTCGAGAATGAGGGTGCTTTCGCTGCGAGCGGGTCCTGCCTCGTCGCGGGATCGAACAAGCGCCTGGCCTTCGTCACCGGTGGCGCCGCCGAGTCGCGGGTCTTCGTTTCGATGGATGGCGGCACGACCTTCCATGTCTCGTCGTCGCCAGTTCCAGCCGCGGGAGCACCGAAAGGCCTCTTCTCGGCAGTGTGGCTCGAGGGAAAGTCGTTGCTCGTGGTGGGCGGCGACTACAAGGAACGCACCCTGGAAGGTGTGAACGCGGCGACGTCCACGGACGGCGGCGCACACTGGACACCCCTCCACGCTCAGCCGGTTGGTTTTCTGTCCACTGTGGTCGAAGGACCTGACGCGAAGTCGCCGATTGTTGCGGTTGGCCTTGCCGGCACCGGCATCAGCTCTGACAACGGGGCGTCGTGGACAGCGCTCGACGCAACGCCGTACAACACCGCGGGCTTCGTCAGGGGCGGCGGGTTCGCGGTCGGACCAAAGGGCCTGATCGCCCGCTGGAAGAATTAGGCCCGACGGCTCGCGAGTACTTCGTAGGCGGCTTCCACCTTCTCGCGATAACGAGCGGTCGAGAACTCTCTCTCAAGTAGCGCGGTTCCGTTGAGCGCACGATGCTTCCGCGCATCGAGATTGCGGAGCGCCACGTCGATTCCCTCGGCCAGCGCGGCTGCGTTCGGCTCCACAAGAAAGGCCGTGTCGTCGGACAACACCTGGGTGTGCGTGTCGAGGCGCGTCGCCACAATCGGCACTCCGGACGCGAGGTAGGTGTAGATCTTGAACGGTGTGTTGCCACCCAGTGTGCGCGGCGAAACGAGAACGTCCGCAAGGGCCATCCACTTGGGAAGGGATTCCGGCGACTGCTTCCCGACAAAGCGTGTGCGTAGGAGCGCTTCGGGCGAGAGCTTCTGTTGGACCGCTTGAATGTCGGCGGACTCACCTCCAACAAAAACGAAGACGGCGTTCTTCGTTTGAGCCGTGGCCGCGGCCATCATGTCGACGCCCTGATACGCCTCGAAGTTGCCGGTGTAGAGCGCGACCGGCGCATCACCAAGATGAAGCTCAGAGCGCAGCGCCTTGGCCGCCTCATGGTCGGCGGGCGTCAACTCAGATACGAGCGGCGGATCCTGAAGAATGCGAACCTCCAGCGAAGGGCGCACCCGAAGCACCGCTTCCTCCAGCCGCGGGTTGATGACGAGCGCGAGGTCTGCACGGTGAAGCGAGCGCGCGTGGAGAGATTGCGCCATCGGACCGAGCGCGCGCACCAACGCGGATTTCGACTGGCCGAGCTGCTCCCCGAGATCGGAGTCCATGTCGACCACGAACTTCACGGCGCGCGGAAGAAACGGAGCGACCAGAAACGCGGCTTCCTCCACCGCGTGAACGACGTCGTATCGACCGGAACGAGCCAGTCGAATCGCCTGCGCCGCGAACGGAATGTCCTGAAGCGCCTTGGCCATCGAGAAGCCAGGCCGGATGCGACCACCGCTGACGCGGGCCGAACGAAGGTGCCGCACGCGTGGCGCGCTCCACGCCTCGCCCTGCGGAAACGTCAGCAGGTCAACGTCGTGCCCGAGTTCCCCGAGCGTCTTCGTCAGCGCCGCGACGGCAAGCGGCGTGCCGCGCACCTCATAAAACGGCTGCGGCGCCAGAAAAAGAACACGCAATCGTCAGTGACTCAAAAAACGCTCGGCGTCGATCGCGGCCATACATCCGGTGCCCGCCGCCGTGACCGCCTGACGGTACTGATGATCGGCCACGTCCCCCGCCGCGAACACCCCGGGAATACTGGTCGCGGTGGTTCCGTTCTTGGTGATGAGGTAACCGCTCTCGTCCGTCTCGAGTTGGCCGCCGAAGACCAAGGTATTGGGCTCGTGGCCGATGCCCATGAACACGCCGCCCGTTTCGACTTCCTTCGTCTCGCCAGTCTTCAGGTTCTTCACCAGGACGCCGCGCAGCCGGCCTTCGTCCTTGCCGAGATAGCGTTCAATCGCGGAGTCAAGAAGCCACTCGATCTTCGGATTCTTCTGCGCTCTTTCCTGCATGATCTTCGAGGCCCGCAAGGTGGCGCGACGATGCACGATCGTAACTTTCGAAGCGAATTTGGTGAGATACGTGGCTTCTTCCATAGCGGTGTCGCCTCCGCCCACCACCATCACATGCTTGTTCTTATAAAAAAAGCCATCGCACGTGGCGCAGGCGGAGACGCCGCCAATCTTGGTGCGGAACTCAACCTCTTCGTCGATTCCGAGCCACTTCGCCCGGGCACCGGTCGCCACGATCAAGGCATCGGTGGTGATGTCGCCGACGCTGGTCTTGAGGATGAAGGGGCGCGCGCCCAGAGCCGCTGATTCAACCGAGCCGGTGATGAACTGCGTGCCGAAGCGCTCGGCTTGCTTGCGCATGCCTTCCATCAACTCCGGACCGAGAATCCCCTTCGGGAAGCCAGGGAAATTGTCGACATCGGTGGTCAGCATGAGCTGCCCGCCCGCGACGTCGGTTGGATCGTCGTTCCCTCCGCCTTCGATAACGAGCGGCTTGAGTTCGGCTCGAGCCGCATAGATGGCTGCGGTTAAGCCCGCAGGGCCCGAACCCAGGATGACGACTTTGTGATGATTCTCGGCTGACATAGAGGTGAAGTTTAGCCGTGAGATGCTGTCCTTGCCGCACCTGGCAGGATCTGGCTCCGGTAGCGGATCGCCTACACTGAGCATCAGGAGATCAAGCACCCATGAGCGAACCAAGCACCGGCCAGGTCAACTGGATCACCACCGTCTTCGCGGTTTTACTTCTTGCCCTGGGATTCGGATTCCTCTTCTCCGGCCAGTGGATGGGCGTCACGTTCTTCGGCCGGAATGACGTCGAGCCGCTCGCCTCGCTCATGGGCGCGGCGTTGATCGCATTTGGAGCGATGTGCTGGGTCGCACGCCGCGCAGCTCTCGGGGGGATCTACGGCAAAGGTGTGATCACCGCGAATCAGGTTCACTTTTTCGTGGGCGCGATGGTGCTGATCAAGCACGGTGCTACGGTCGGGGGCTCCGGAATGTACTGGCTGCTCACCGCCTTCTACGTCTTGGGCGCGGCCTACTTCTGCTACCTCGTGATCACCAGTCCGAAGCGAACGTAGCGGAGTTCCCCTCCTTCCTCAACGGCGCCGCATCCGGATGCGACCCCAATGCGTCGGCACTAAGGGCCAAACAAGAAAGACGTCCTCTACGGGACGGCAGGAGTGCCATCGGAAGGCGCAATGATGAAAGCGCTCACCTGCCGACTTCTGTGTCCGACGGACTTCTCCCACTTCTCGGAGCACGCGATGAAGCGAGACGAACCGTCAACCAACTCGTCCGACACGCCACCTGCCCCGTGTTCATCGCAAGACCGACAAAGAGCGCCACCGCACAGACGGCTGCCGCCGTGGCCAGTTAACGTTGTCGTGGACGCCTAACATTTCCTTACTCCGGACCGTTG
>JBDSLN010000044.1:0-6812 GCA_039916365.1 Vicinamibacteria bacterium | reverse complement strand
CGCAGCCGGAAGAGCGTGCCGGAACCTGGGGTTGACTGAACTTCGATCGAACCGGCGAGGCTCTCGATGGAGGCTTTTACCAAATCCAGGCCGACTCCGCGGCCGGAGACTTCGGAGAGCTCGCTGGCGGTAGTGAGACCCGCGGCGAAGACGAGCTGCGCCGTCTCGCGATCGTCGCTCGTGACCGGGATTCCCAGGGAGGCGGCGCGATCGCGGATCGCGGTGAGGTTGAGTCCGCCACCATCGTCTTCCACGTCGATGACCACCTGACCCGCGGAGGGCGAAGCAGTCAGAGCGACGCGGCCGACCATCGGCTTACCTTTGGCTTTGCGCGTGGCTGCATCCTCGATCCCATGCGCCACCGCGTTTCTGACGAGATGCAGCAAGGCCTCGCTCAGACGATCGACGAGAGCGAGGTCGATTTCGACTTCCTCGCCGGAAATCTGCAGCGTGACTTCCTTGCCCGTCGTCTTGGCGGCATCGCGCGCAGTCCGACGGTGGGAGGCGAGAATGGGTCCGAGAGGAACCAGCCTCATTCGCATGGCGAGATCAGAAAGTTGTCCGAGCAGAGGAACGGCCTCCTCCAGCACGTCGCGCGCGACATCGGAAAGGCCGGCCGAAGTGAGAAGGTTTTCAAGACGGCCGCGCGAAACGGAAATTTCGCTCGCGAGTTCGACCAGGGAGTCCACGCGGGCCACCTCGATGCGTAGGGTCGGCCTGGCGGCACGGGCGTCGTCGGCGCTCACCATGGTTTCGCGTGCCATATCCTGGGGTTCCGTGCCTTCGCGGCGCGAGGCGCGCCGGTCGGTACTCGATCGGGTCCGCGGGTGATCTTGGGGGGGCGCCGCGGTCGGCGAGCCGAAGGCTCCGAGGGTCCGCAACTCCACGGCAAGCGCCTGTTGCGCCGGGGACATCTGATCGCCGGGTTGCGCCAGCGGAAGTCCGATGCGGAAAGCGTCGACGGCCTTGAGGAGCACGCCAATCGCTTCCTTGTCGGCTGGTTGGTTGTTCTTGATTCCTGCCTTGACCGCGGCCAGGGCGTCCTCAAAGGCATGAGCAAGCTGGGCCATCGAGTCGAATCCGAAAATGCCGGCGTTGCCCTTGAGTGTGTGGGCGTCGCGTTGGAGCGCCTCGATGGGAGCATCACTCCCGGGCTGGCGTTCGAGGTCAAGGATCGCCGACTCCATGGTGACCAGCCGCTCCTCCGACTCGGCGAGATGGACTTGCCGAAGCCGTTCCCAGTCGACGTCGTCATTCATGCGGCTGACCCGGACTTGGAATGAGATGTCATTTCGAGGGAGAAGATTTGTCGTCGGCGACGCCAGGAGTGGGACTCGCGCCGATCGTAGCCGTCGTGGAAGACGCACCTTCGATCGTCTTGACCTCCAGGATCCCCACTCCCGTCCGGAAGCGGAGCCTTCGCGCATTGGCCCCGCCAGTGTCCTCGAAGCCAATGACGATTCCATGGCGCTTCAGCACGGTCCGCGCCATTTCCGCGTTGCGCTCGCCCAGGGTCTCGCCTGCGGGCAGGTTGGCCCGCCCGACGTTGGCCCCGCCCACGATGCGCGCCTCAAGATCGCTGATTCGCGAACCGGAAGCGAAGAAGCACTGCACCAGATCTTCACAGGAGGTGTCGCCATAGCGACTACGCTCAAGGCCCGACGACCCGCCCACCGCCAGCAGGAAGTGATTCATGCCTCCCATGGTCTTGGCGTGATCGAACAGACAGACCGCAACGCACGGCCCCAGAATGGTGCTGAGCTCGGATGGCTCGTGGGGCACCGCCCACTGGCCCGGGAGCAGAAAGATCTGCTTCATGGCAGCTCTGGCTAGGCGTTGGGGCGCGACGCGTAGAGCGCCGTGGCAGCGTGGGCGGTCAGAAGATCCATCAGCTCGATGTCTACATCGCCGAAACTCCCGCCTTTCTGCGGCAACAGCGCGAAGAGGACGATGGCGCCGGTAAGTTCGGACCGAAGTCGAAGAGGAATCACCGCGGTCACGTCCTCCGGAACCGGAGACCCGGTGACGGCATCCCGCCCGGCGATCCAGGGACCACCTTCCGCGCAGACATCCGCGACGAAGCTCTTTTCTACAGAGATCTCCTTGATGGTGCTCGGATGGGTGGGGAACTCGCCGATCAACTTGAGCGTCGGCCCCGTCCGTTCGAAGACGCCGAAGTTCTCGCATCCGACAAGGTTCACCACGATTTCGCTGATGGCGGAAAGAACCTCCTGACGCTCGAGCGATCCATGGAGCTTGAACGTGGCCACGTAGAGATTCGCGAGGCTCGTGCACTGCTGTTCGACCAGAGCGGAGCGTTCGATGTCGCGCCGGTTCTGAGCGAGCGCTTCGTCCAGGACGTTCTTGAGCTTCCCGCGTTCGGTGCGAAGAGAGTCGCGCTCGTCGCGCAGGCTGGATAGTTCTTCGGAGATCAGCGAGTGCTTTTCTTCGAGCGACGCCACCAGCGACTTGAGACGCTCGTTCTGCTCGAAGAGTTCCTCGGCGTGCTTCTGCGCGGATGCCGTCAGCTTCTGGACAAAACCGCTCCTGGGAGGCGTCATGGTTACTCTCCCAACAGGGCGCGGACCTTCGCGACCAGTTCCGTGGCGTTGACCGGCTTCGTAACGTAGTCGTTGCATCCCGCGGCGAAACCCTGCGCGACGTATTCCTCTTCTCCGCGCGTCGTGATGAGAATGACCGGCACCAGCCGGGTGGACTCGTTCTGGCGCAGGGCTCGGCACGCTTCGATGCCGTTCATGCGCGGCATCATCACGTCCATGACCACGAGATCGGGCGGTGAAGCGATAGCTTTGTCGACCGCTTCCTGACCGTCCTTAGCGGACACGATATTGTAGGGCTGACGGCCCAGCAACATGGTGTTCATCATGAGAGCGGTGGGAGAGTCGTCGACGACCAGAAGAGTCTTTTTTGACATTGAAGCGGCTTTCCAAGCGTTGGATGGTTTGTCTGCTGACGTGTGAGCGTGGCGCATGATAGTTGAGCCGGAGCCGCCTTGATAGAATGGTTTGTGGTTCACAACAATCCTTTTCAGGGCGGCGACTGGCAGCCCATCGCGCTGGGCGCTTCCGTTCCTCTGGCCCCGGCCGACGCGAAGCGCGTGGGCTTTGTCAGCCTGGGTTGCCCCAAGAATCTCGTCGACTCAGAGGTCATGCTGGGAACCCTGAAACGCCGAGGGCATCACATCGCCACCGACATGGCTTCGGCCGACGTTCTTGTGGTCAATACCTGCGCGTTCATCGACCGGGCCAAGAAGGAATCCATCGACACCGTTCTGGAGATGGCGAAGCTCAAGGCCGAGTCACCGGACGGTGTGCAGCGGCGCCTGATCGTCACGGGATGCCTGGCAGAGCGTCACGACGCCGACCTTCGCCGGGACATTCCCGAGATCGACGCCACGCTTGGCACAGGACAGATTCCCGAAATCATCGCCGCCGTCGAAGGATTCTCGACCGTCGTCGACCGAACAACGAAGCGCCCTGAATGGATCTACGATGCCGATTCGCCGCGCCTCCAGTCGACCGCGTCTCACACAGCCGTCGTGAAAATCTCCGAAGGATGCGACTACACCTGCACCTTCTGCATCATTCCGACCCTTCGCGGCCTCCACCGTTCGCGTCAGCCTGAGGACATCGAGAGGGAAGTGCGTCGCCTCGCCGCCCAGGGAGTGAAAGAGATCGTGCTGGTCGCGCAGGATTCGACCCGTTACGGACTGGACCTCGGCCGCCGTGGCGATCTGGCGCCGTTGCTGCGTCGCCTTGGCGCCATCGACAGCGTCCGGTGGATTCGCGTGATGTACGCCTATCCGGCCACCGTCACCGACGACATTCTCGATGCGATCGCGAGCGAAGAACGCGTGGTGAAGTATGTCGACATGCCTCTTCAGCACGCCAGTGACGCGGTTCTCAAGCGGATGAAGCGACCGACCGGGAAGGGCAATCTGCTTGGGATGGTGGAGCGCGTACGCAACCGCGTTCCGGGCGTTGCGTTCCGGACCACCTTCATCGTGGGGTTCCCCGGCGAGACCGACGATGATTTCAAGCAGCTTACGACCTTCGTCGAGCAGGCCGAGTTCGACCATCTCGGCGTCTTTACTTACTCTGACGAAGAACGGACCGCCGCGTTCGGCCTCGAAGGACAGTTGCCGGCGAAAGTGAAAAAGGCTCGCCAGAGCGAGCTGATGCAGATTCAGAAGCGGATCTCGCTCAAACGCAACAAGGCGCGCGTAGGGCAGCGCGTCGAAGTTCTGGTTGAAGGGCCTCATCCAGACACTGACCTTTTGCTCGTAGGACGCCTTTCCTCCCAAGCACCCGAAATCGACGGAAGCGTGCTGATCTCCGACCCGGGCGAGATGCCGCCTGGCCGGGGCGAGTTCGTGACCTGCGAGATTACCAAGGCGCACGCTTACGACCTTGAAGTCCGCGTTGTTTAGTCCCGGCCTCAGTTTGACATTTCCCTCGAACCACGGCCCGAAGGCAAAATAGAGGCCCGCTTGACCCTTCTTCTCTCTTTACCCCAGAAAATACTCAGCGGATTCGGCCGCATGTTCATGGGCTTCGCCCGCCATATCGGCGAGATGAGCCATCTCACTGCGAACATCGCGTTGTCGCTGGTGCAAGGCAAGGTGAGCCTGAAGTCGATATTCGCACAGTGTTATGAACAGGGGATTGGAAGTCTCCCGCTTGTCCTCGTGACGGCTGTGCTCTCGGGCATCGTGACCTCGCAGCAGGGCGGTTATCAGTTCACTTCTTCGATTCCCCTCTACATCCTTGGCAGCGTCGTTTCCTCCAGCGTAGTCCTGGAACTCGGCCCGGTCATGACGGCGTTCGTTCTGATCGGCCGTGTCGGCGCGCGCATCACCGCCGAGTTTGGGACGATGGCGGTGTCGGAACAGATCGACGCGCTTCATTCTCTTGGCCGCGATCCCGTGCCTTATCTCGCGGCGCCCCGCGTCATTGCTGGAATGATCGTCACGCCGATTCTGGTCGGTGTCGCAAACGCCGTCGGAGTCCTCACCGGGCTTGTCTCGGCTCGCGCCACCATGGGCCTTGGCCCCGAAGCCTTCCTCTACGGCGCGCGTCTCTACTGGCACTCGTGGGACTTGTTCTACTCCCTGAGCAAGGCGTTCGTGTTCGGCTTCATGATCCCGGTTATCTCCGTTCATATGGGCCTGCGGACGCACGGCGGCGCCGAAGGCGTGGGGCGCAACACCACCACGTCGGTCGTCTTCATGATCATCACGGTGCTGGTCGTCGACGCCACCTTCCCGCCGTTGTTCCTGAACTAGGCCCCGCTCATGACCAGCACCCCCATGGGCATCACACCGATGATCGAGTACGAGGACGTGCACAAGCGTTTCGACGCCCCGGTTCTGTCCGGCGTCAACCTGGCGGTCATGCCAGGCGAGACTATGTCGGTTCTGGGCACGTCTGGCACGGGCAAAAGCGTTCTACTCAAGACGACGATCGGCCTGATTATTCCCGATCGCGGCGACGTCCGCATTGACGGTCGCAGTGTTTACCAGGATGGAAAAGGCTCTCTGCGCGAACTCCGAAAGTCCGTCCGCTACGTGTTCCAGTATGCAGCGCTCTTCGACTCGTTGAGCGTTTACGAGAACATCGAAATGGGCCTGGATCCGGAAGCGCTGGAGGCTCTGCCCAAGGGCGAGGTCCTCGATCGCATCGCGAAATCGCTTGAGAATGTGAACCTCGACCCCCGCAAAGTCTTGAACAAGTTGCCAGCCGAGTTGTCGGGCGGTATGCGCAAGCGCGTCGGACTCGCGCGCGCCATTGTGGGCGAGCCACGGATTGTTCTCTACGATGAGCCGGTCACGGGGCTCGACCCCGTCAACGCCGCCACGGTCAACCACCTGATCATTTCGATCGCGGAGCGTACCAAAGTGACATCGATCGTGGTGACGCACGATATCGAAGGCGCACTGGAGATGTCCGATCGGGTGGCCCTGCTGGATTCGGGCAAATTGAGATTTGTCGGCACTCCGGACGAGTTCCGCCGAAGCACCGAGCCCCTGGTCATGGCGTTTGCCGACCGGCGGGCCGCCGCAGCCGCTGCACTGAAGATGCTTGCAGAGAACGAAGACGACAACCTACCCGGATCGATGGGATCCGGTTCCACAGGAGCACGAGCATGACTGATACGGTCGGGGCGCCCCTAGCGCCGCCCACGCGGGGCAAAAACCAGGAACTTTGGGTCGGACTGTTCGTCATCCTGGGTGGCGCCGTCACGCTTTTCCTTCTCTTCACCCTCACAGATGCCGCGATGTTCCGCGGCCGCTATGTCGTGTCCAGCGTGGTTCCGAGCGCGGGCGGCGTGCGCAAGGGCGACCCTGTCCAGGTTCTCGGGGTGAACGTGGGACGCGTGCAGAAGTTCACGATCTACGAGAAGAGTGTCGACATCCGTCTCGAGATCGAGGGCGAGTACACTTTCCCGGTTGACTCCAAGGTCGAGCTTGCGAGCGCCAGCATGCTCGGCGGCATGGTCGCCCGCATTGTTCCCGGCAAGTCCCCGGAGATGGCCAAGGAAGGGACGATCCTTCCCGGCTTCGTCCCCGACGACATCATGACCCAGGCCAATCAGGTCGCAGGCGAAGCGAACAAGACCATGGCGCGCGTCCAGTCCCTTCTGTCTGATTCGGTGATCAAGAACACGGACGAGAGTGTCGCGGAGTTGAACACTCTTCTAAAGCGTCTTTCCGCCATCGCGGTGGAGCAGCAGAAGCAACTGAAAGATGTCACGGCGTCAATGAAAGTCGCGTCGGACAATCTTGCGAAAGC
>JBDSLN010000043.1:0-9347 GCA_039916365.1 Vicinamibacteria bacterium | reverse complement strand
CGACGGCCGGGACCAATCAGGTGATAGCCGACATGACCGACGCGACCTTCGCCTTTCGGATCCATCGCGGTGCGTGCGGTCTCGATGGCGCTGAGTGCTGCCTGAAGTTGAGCTTCGCCGGTCGGATCGGCCAGTTCTTCGACCGCCTGCCGGTACCGGTCGCGGCTCGCGAAATCCATGCGCCCGTAGGCGCCCGACGGATCACGCTGCAGCACCTGCTCGACCAGACTTACCCGCTCGACGAACTTGCTCCAGTCGTTGCTGCCGCAGAAACGAAGACTGGAAATCGTGTTGCCGGCGGAAACCTGGGCGCGCGCTTCCCCCTGCTGTTCCGCGCGCAGGCTGTCGTCGGTCGATCGTGCTTCGGCAGCGAGGCGTTCCTCGAGACGAGCTCGTAGACCCGAGACACGCGGGCCATGCTCACGCATGCGCGCGAGGATCTCCACCACAAACGAGGTCTTCAATTCGAGAGGGAGAGCGGGCAGGCTTTCCGGATCCCCTCCCGTTTCCAGAGGTGCTAGGTAGCGGACGGCCTGATTACGCCCGTCCCTGCTCACGATCAGCTCTTCCGCGATCCGGCGGAGGTTCTCGATCAGGGCGGTCTTGACCAGACTGGGCCAGGCCCACAGTTCGCCCAGGCTCAAGGGGGCGACCGACTGGTACGCCGCGAGAGAGCGCTCAAGGCGGTTCGCGTCGATCAGAGCATCGCTGTGACGGACGATCTCGAGCGCCATCGCGTAGACCCGCGGGACGCCCTTCCAATCCGGCGCCGCGAGTTTGGGCAGCTCACGAAAGTAGGACTTGGGAAGGTCCTGCTCGATGTTGAGGATCTCCACCTCGACCAGATGAAAGTTGTCGAGCAGCCACTCGGCGGCGGGAGGAATCACATCGACCTTCACGTCCTCCGCGAAGGCGCCATACGCCTCCCGAAGGATCCGCCCGTTCTCTCTCAGGTGCGCTCGATGCGCGCTCGCACCCCTGCGAGAAAGCGCGACCGTGAGTTCGGTCGCGTGTGCGCGGCAGCGCTCCTCGAGTCGCTCGAGGTTGAGCAGCTCGCCTCTCAAAGGTCCGGTAGGAAATGGAAGTCTGGTTTTCAAGAAGTCATCTGTGCAGCGGGTTTCGAGGGAGGCTCGGAACCCGAGTCGAAGGCGGCGCGCCAGGCCGCCGCGTTTGGACGTCTACTTGGCGATTTCAATCTCGCTGGCGACGCGAGAGACGCCATCGACGTTCCACGCCAGTTCGATAGCGCGCAGCTTCTCCGCAAAAGTCGGCGCCTTGCCCGATAGCAGGACCACGCCATTGTTCACTGAAGCGACATTCACGCTTTCGAGCGACTTGTCCGCTTTGAGGATGGTGTGAACGCGGTCCTTGACGACCTCGTCGCTGGCCTTGACGGACTGCTTAAAGATGTCGGGCACGACCTGAAGGAGATTGCGGACGTTCTTAACCCCTTCAACTTCACGGACAGTCTGCCCGGCCTTCTCCTTCTCGGCCTCGGTTTTGACCTTGCCGTGAAGGGTGACCGCTCCATCGACCGAATCAACATTCACTCCCCGCACACTCAGGCCCTCCGTGGTCAGGAGAGCGATCTTGGCCTTGGTAGTCAGCCAGACGTCCGCGGTATCGGCGGTCGCGGAGGCGGTGAGGAGCCCGGCAAGGGCGAGGCCAAGCGAAATGGTTCCAAGTGCTTTCATAAGAGTCTCCTGCATGGGCGAACGCGCGGGCGGGCGCAACCCGTCTTTTGATGAGCAACCGACGTGCCACGAGTGCGGTCTGATGTTTCCGCCTGTTTACAGAGGTTTCTTTGGAATCGCGCGGTTGAATGTAGAAATCGCCGGGGTCCGGGGCTTCTCGAGGTCGGGTGGAGGTCCGTGGGCTTGGCCCGCTTGTTGCTATTCAGGTCTCCATGGACATCACACGCATCGTCGGCGCAGCGGCACTCAGCGTCAGCATCCCCGTCCTGGCGATGGTCCAGCCCGGAAATCTGACCTTTGCGAAAGGGACCCAGGTCATCTCCGAGACGGAGACGCGTGCACCGCTTCAGCATGCGGCCGAGCCTCGTGAGAACATTCTCCAGGCGGACGTGAAAACGGCCCCCGCCGCCGCTGCGTTCACGTCGGCGATGACGCGCCTCTCCGACGAAGCGGACGGTGTAGATCGCCTCTGGGCGGCTTACAAAACTCAGTGCTCGCCTAAGGCCACCGCGGAGGTTCCCTTCGGTCGCGAGTGGTTCGCGGTGCTGGGGGAGAAGTCACCCTCTTCCGCAACCTCTGATTGCGACGACTTGCTGACCTTAGTGAAGCAGACCGGCCAAGGCATCCGTCAGGACCTGCAGAAGGCGATGATCAGCGCGCGGCGCTCGAACCTTGACCCGGGGACCGAGGTGGGCCTTCTTCGCTGGAATTCTCTCGAGCTTCCCCAGGCGCAAATGTCAATGGCGAGGCGCTAAAACCAATCACCGCCTGGTCCAAACCGCGTAGCGCCGGAGAGAGTCAAACCCCGGCGCTAGAGGGCTTTGGTTAGAACTCCAACCGGGCGCCGAACTGGGCGGTACGCGGACCGGCTCCCGCGCGAAGCGTCAGAGTTCGCAGGAAGTCGGCGGAGAAACGGTCACCCTGGGGATTGGCGAAGTTTGCCTTGTCGGTCAGATTGAACACTTCACCGAACAACTCGACCTTGCGCTCGCCTTTGAGTTTGATCCGATAGCCGAGACGCGCGTCCGCCTGGAAGAAGCTCGGCCCGCGCGCGCCGTTGCGCCCTCCATTGCTGTCGACCGTAATGGCATTCGTGCCCGCGCCTGAATACGTGCCCGCAGCGAGGGGCTCGAACAGAATGCCGTTCCGGTCAGTGTCGAGCGTCGAGTCCTGGATCGTAAACGCTGTTCCAGAGACGTATCGGACGATCGTCGAGACGGTCAAACCGTGGGTCTTGGGAACCGTAGCCGAGCCGCTGATCACGAAGTTGTGCGGGCGGTCGAAGTCGGTTGGGCCTTGGTTCATGTCAAGACGGAGATCGTTCAGCAACTGAAAATTGCTCCCAGCGGCACCGTTCGCGCTGGTGTTTCCGCGACCCTTCGAATAAGTGTACGAGACGCGGAAAGCATAGTTGTGCGAATAGCGCTTCTCGACGCCGAGCTGAATTGCGTCGTATTCCGTCTTGCCCTGGTTGACGTAAGTGTTGACTGAGCTTACGAAGTTGGGGTCGATACGAACGACCGTGGCGGTGCGCGCGGTGGTCGCTCGTAATCCGGGGTTCAGATTGAGGATCATGAACTGATCCCGGCCGAAGGCATGCACGTAGTCGGCGTTGATCGACATATCGCGGAACAATTGACGTTCAAACCCAAGCGACAATTGGTCCGCGTACGGAATGACACGGTCAGGATTGTCAAGAGTGACCGTACCTGTGTTCTTGAGCTTGGTCCCCGCCGGATAGAGCGAATTCAGGAGAGCGCGGTTGATCGTGGGGCCATTTACGAGGAACGGATCCGTGGGAAGCCGTCCCGCAGTCGGACCGGGATCGATGTTGTTTGCCGGGAAGTTCACGACGAACGATTGCGAGAACACCCCGCCGGTGATGACCGCGGCGATGAGTTCAAGGTGGCTCTTGTCGTAGAAACGTCCGTAGCCGCCACGAACAACGGATTTGCCGTCGCCCTTCAGGTCATAGGCGAAACCGAGGCGCGGCGAGATGTTGTTCTTATCAATCGGGTAGTCGTTCGAAGACGCGATGCGTGGGTTGTCGAGCTCCGGCAGGGGAATCTTTTCGAGGTCGTACCGGGCGCCCAGGCTCAGAGTCAGGCGGTCGCCCGCGCGCCACTTGTCCTGCGCGAAGCCGGTGAAGAAGTGTTCCTTCTGGGTGTACTCGGAAGGTCCGGGCACGCGGATCGAGAGGCGGTCTGGATAGGTCGCTGGATTTGCGGAGTTGAAGGGTGCGTTGTTGCGCGAGAAACTAAAAGTGCCGTTCCAGTTGTCCTGGGCGCTTGAGAAGACGTTGACGTACTCGTACTGAAGACCGGCGCGCACGCTGTGGTTGCCCCTGGTCAACGAGAACGTTTCGTCGAACTGATACGCGTTGTTCACGCGGCCCTGCATGACGGAACTCTGCTGGTCGGCGAAGGTCTGAAACAGCAACGTCGGTTGGAGCTGATCGCCATGACCGCCGTTCGCGTTGAAGTTGGGGTTGGCAAACTTCACGTCTTCCTGGGTGAAGCCCACGCGGAACTGGTTGAAGATCGAGTTGGTCAGGGATGAGCTCAGAGTCGCGACGACCGTCTGGTCGAGGTCGGCTTCTTCGCGTGCGGCGGCTTCGGTCACCTGGATCGTCGCCGAGACAGGAACGATCTGATTCTTCTGAGGCGAGCTTTCACGCAGCCAGCGCACATTCCAAGAGTGCTTCGCGTTGATCTGGTGATCGAAGCGGATCAACGTGTTCCACACGCGGTCCTCCGTGGTCGGTGAAGCATTGAACTCGGGACGCGCCGGAATGTTGATGGAGGTGGCGCGATCGTTCTCAACGCGCTCGAGACTCACGAAAAAGTGCGCCTTGTTCTTGATGATCGGTCCGCCCACGGTGAATCCGTACTGGACGAACTTCGTGTTCGGCTTGGCGGTGTTGTTCTGCTTCGCGATGAAGTCCTTCGACGTGTAAGCCGCGTCCTGAAGAAAGTAGAACGCGGAGCCCTTGACCTTATTGGTTCCCTGTTTGGTCACAGCGTTGACGACCGCGCCGCTGGTGCGGCCGAATTCCGCGTCGTACTGGGACGTAAGCACCTGGAATTCCTGGATCGATTCGATGGGGGTGCGCGCCTGCGTTCCCGCCCGCTGACCGATGACATCGTCGTTATTGTTGGCCCCGTCGACCAGGTAGTTGTTGTTCCGCGCGTCCTGGCCGTTGGCGCTGACTGAGTCGGAACCGAAAGACTCGGTTGAGATGCTCGGAACGATGCCGGGGAGAAGGCCGATAAACCCGACGAAGTTGCGATTCACCGAAGGCAGCGAAACCAGATCCTGACTGGTGAGGCTTCCGCCTACTTCCTTTGAAGTGACATCGACGATGGGCGAGTCGGCAGAAACCGTGAGTTCCTCGGAAAGCCCGCCCACTTCCATCTTGATGTCGATGGTCGCGGTCTTTCCAACTTCGAGCCGAATGTCCTTGTGGTTGTACTTTCGGAATCCGGAAAGCTCGCCCGAAAGTTCGTACAGTCCGGGAATGACACCGGCGAGGTAGTAAGCGCCGTCGCCGGCCGTGACGCCCTGACGAAAGACGCCGCTTGCCTGATTGCGAACGACGACTGTGACTCCCGGCAGTGTGGCACCGCTAGAGTCGACCACCTTGCCCCGGATCTCCGCGGTGCCCTGCTGCGCTCCGATCCGCGCCGCTGCTCCCAGGAAGACCGACAGAAGCAGGAATGTCGCTCGTCCGTTCATTCGTTGCATGCTCAACCTCATTCAAGGATAGGCGGAGCGCCATGCCCTCGCCCTACGTTGATACGCACCGAGCAACTGTTGTGCCGGTGGCCGGACGGAATTGCGCCATCGGAAGTCGTACGTCTCTAAATCTAATTTTTCCTTCGGCTTAACTGCGCTGGCGGCCGGGCAGATTCGGATCTCTGAACAAGGTGTTTCATCAAGTGAAACGTCAAACTCATGGAGTGAGGTGTGCGCTTGGACGAGACTTCAACCGACCGGATCGCGAGATGGCGTTACCGCGTGGCCAAGCCGACGGGAGATCTCACCGGCCGCAGCTATTACGTTCGAAGTGAAACGAGGCAGGGAGTCCTTCGGCATCCGACTCGAAGGGCCCGCGACGCTCACTCCAGCGACCACATGCCCTTCGAACCCGAAGATGGGTGCTGCGACGCACCGTAGCCCCGGAAAGATTTCCTCATCGTCCAAGGACCAGCCCCGCGCACGAATGCGCTTCAAATCCTGACGGAGAACGTCGGGATCCGTGATCGTGCGGGGGGTTCGCGGTTCGAGTTTCACTTCGCTCAGATAGCGCTCGAGTCGTTCGGGCTCGAGGTGCGCGAGGATCGCCTTGCCTATGCCGGTGCAATACGCGGGACTGCGACGTCCGGCGAGCGAGGGAAGGCGGAGCGGGTGTGAACTCTCGACACGCAGAATGTGCACGACCTCTGGATCTTCAAAGATGCCCAGACTCGCGCTCTCGCCGGTATCAGCGCGGAGAGCTTCTAGGTAAGGCGGCGCACACTGCCCAACGTCGAGCCTCGAGACAGCCGCGACTCCGAGCTCGAAAAGACCCATGCCAAGGCGGTATCGCCCCGTCAACTCATCGACGGCGACCAGGTTGTGGCGCTTGAGCGCTTCGAGAAGGCGGAAGGCCGTGCTCTTGTGCAGACCGGCGGTCGAGAGATCGGCTAGTCGCTTTTCGACCGGCCCCGTTGCCAGAGCTTTCAGCAGAAGAATCGATCGATCCAGGAGGCGACTCGAATAAGCCTTGGGTCTCCGGGCGGGGCTCCTGCGGCGCGTCGAAAGGTTTCCGCGTCCGGAAGTTTTGGCGGCCATGTTTCACTCTATGCAACAGCGCCGCCATTCTGAAACGCTTTCCGCTCCCGGCTTTTTCTGACCGCAGAGGGATCTCTCTCCGAAGCTAAAAGACGTAGCGTGCGCCCAGCTGGATGGTGCGGGGAACGTAGCCTGCAGACGTCCCGGTGATTCTGCCGAAGTTCACGGAAGCGAAGTCCGTGTTCGGGAAAGCAAACTGGACGGTGTTCGTTGCGTTGATGACCTCGACGCGCACGATCAGCTGGTGGCCGCGCACGGGACGGAAAACTTTCGACAAAGCGAGGTCGAGATTTTTCAGACCGTCTCCGAAGAACGCATTGCGCCGGGCAAGGTTCCCGTCCAAATAGTCCGCCGGCGTTGCTCGCCGGAAAGCGCTCGCAGGCAGTGTCTGTGTGGAGGTGGCGATGTCCTTGACCACGACACCCTCGAGAGACTTGTCAACGAGTACCGGCCGGGCTTCCGCGAATCCGTCGAAGTTGGTATCGACGGCACCGCTGTCGATGACCGTGAAGGGCGTTCCCGAAGCGAGCTTGAGCGTGAATCCGAGCCGCCACCCGCCGAGCACCTGCCCCGCGAGATCCTTCCGCTCGGCGAAGAACGGCAGTCGGTACGTGCCATTGAGCGCGAACCGGTGCGGTGTGTGGAACCGCGAGAAGGCTTTCGCGAGACTCTTGTCCGGTCCCAGTTGGTTGGAATCGCCCGCCCCCACGAAGGTCGCCTCGGAGGTCGTGTCCTTCGCGACGGATCGCGTATAAGTCAGCTGGAAGTCGAGGCCGCTGCTCACGCGCTTCAGCCATTCGACCTGAAGCCCGTCGTACCAGGACTGGGCGCCGTTGGTGATGAGGACGTTCGTGTTGTAACGCGCATCCGGGCGACGTTCGTTCGTCCGCGGCACACGAGCGGAGATTTCGTTCGCCCCGATCGGAACCGAGTTGGGACATGTAGCCGTGGTGCCGACTCCGGTCGTTCCAGTTCCCGCGCAAAGGAAATCCGAGGCGATCGTGTAGGTCGAGCCCGGAGCACCCGGTGCCACGGGAAGGTTTCCCAGTTCGTTGCGGACCATGTCCTTCCCGCGCGATCCCGTATAGGTGAGGCGCATTGATGAGTTCCAGGGAATTTTTCGCTCGAACGTCAGGTTCCACTGGTGGGTGTAAGGCATGCGGAGATCGGGCGCCACCTGAACCAGAGTGACGCGCGCCGTCTGGGTGCCGGCGGGCTGGAAGACGAAGCCGTTTGTCGGATCGGCGAGGTTCGTCGATCCACCAAAGGTGAGTGAGGCAGCGTTTGGCGGGTTCGTGCGGATGGACGCGCCGCCCTGGGAAAAGAGCGACTGGAAGATGCGGCCGTGGTAGATCCCGTATCCCCCGCGGAGCGACCCGTCACCCGGGCCGCCGAAGATCTTCCGGAGGAAGCCCCCTTCCTTGTCCGGCGACCAGGCGAAGCCGACACGCGGCTCGATGTTGTTCTTGTCGGTCTTGTAGATGTAGTCGACGCGATCCGACTTCTCCGTCGGCGCGCCCGCGATTTCGTAGCGCATTCCCAGATTCAAGGTGAGGTTCGGCGCGAGTTTGAAGTCGTCCTGGGCGTAGAAGTTGTATTCCTTCAGTCGATTCTCAAGAAAGTCAGGGCCGTAGGCCTTCTGAAACGAGCCCACGCATCCATCGAAGAACGCGGCGTAGGCGGAGGAGTAGGTGATGCCGCCGCAGGCCGCGGTGAAGTTCCAGAAACCGCGGTTGAAGCTCTGCGCCACGTCGTCAAGCTGCGACATCCGGATGTCGGTCCCCATCTTCAAGACGTGCCGGTCGCCCACCAGAAGGGTTTGGTTGTAGACGAACTGATGATCCTTCTGATCTCGGAGGATGGGAAAGGTCCCCGCGTTTCCGATGATCGAACCGGAAACCGGCGAACCCGCGAAACGAATGATCGGCGTGGTATTGCCGTCTTTTATTTCCACGTTCGTGTCCCGAAGGCCAAGGCCATAGCGGAACTCGCCGGTGGACCGCGGCGTGAACGTGCGGGTGTAGGTGAGACCGAAGTTCTTCTGAATATTCCTCTGCTGGGTGGCCTCGCCCACGACGATGTCGTCTGACGTGAAGAGCTGCTTGGAGAACTGGAAGCGCGCGGTGACGTGGTCTTTCTCAGACCAGTTGTAGTCGAGCCGGCCGCTGTAGTCGTGCACCGGGCGGTTGAAGTCCTGGATCCCGACGAACGTGCGGGGGCTTCGATTGGCAGGGTCGTTCGGAGTCAACGTTCCGAAGCGGGCGAGCACGGAGTCGATGAACGCACGGTTCGCCGGGTTGTCATTACCCCGGGTGAGGCGCGGAAGGGCTTTGTCGGCGGCGGTGATGAGATCCCTTGTGTAGGCGCCTTCGCCGTATTGACGGCCGTACTCGTAGGAGCCAAAAAAGAAAAGGCGGTCTTTAATGATCGGGGCGCCCACCACCCCGCCGAAAACGTTGCGGGCGCTGATCGGCTTCGCCGCGGGAGCTACGTTGAAGTACGAGCGCGCGTTCCAGTCGGTGTCCTGACGCGATCCGTAGACCTCGCCCTTGACCGCGTTCGTTCCCTGCTTGGTCTGGACGAGAACCACGGCCCCATACCCACGACCAAACTCCGCCGAATAGGAGTTCGAGATGACCTGGAATTCCTTGATCGTGGCGAGCGGCACGCCTTGACGATTCTGGTTCTCCGAGTAGTCGTCGTTGTTGACGCCGTTGATCTGAAAGGTAGCCCCGCGCGTGCCGGTGCCGTTGAAGTTGATCGAGGAGCCGGAGGACGCGGTCGGGTTGTTCTGGCCGGACGTCGGGTTCTCCTGGAAGC
>JBDSLN010000042.1:0-13296 GCA_039916365.1 Vicinamibacteria bacterium | reverse complement strand
TTCTCTCTCATCGTGAGTTGGGATCAGGACACCGGCTTCGGCGCCGACGTGCGCGCCAGATTCACCCTCAACAAGTAATGCGCCTTCCCCTGCTGTGTGCCTCTGCCCTGGCGGGCCTGCTTTTGCTGAGGCCAGCGGACGCACGGGCCCAGACCCCCATCGTCTCTTCCGTCGAAGTATCGGGCGCGGCGGATCCTTCGCTCGCGCGTTACCTCAGCGTCAAGACGGGCGTGGTTTTCGATCCGGAGACGGTGAGGAAAAGTGTGCTGCTCCTGGGCGCGATGGACGTTTTTGACGACATCGCGGTCGAGCAGGAGAGTCATGCGGACGGCACCATCGGACTGATCTTTCGGGTGACCGAGACGCCGCGTCTGAACGATCTGGTTTTTGTGACGCGTGAGGCCGCGGGTCCGGAGACGCCGCTCGACTCGGGCCTCGCGAAGTCGCTGCGCAAGGCCTCGGGCTTCCGCTTGTCCGAGTCCTTTCGAGACAAGACGATCGCTGAAGCGACGAAGCGGATGATGGAGTGGCTCCGCGCGAACGCGTATCCACGCGCCTCCATCGAAACCGAGGTCGTGGCACCCGCCGGGCCGCCGAAGCAGCCTGGCTTTACGCGTGACCTCAAAGTCCGGGTTTTGGAGGCCAAGGAGGAGACTCTCGTGTCGTCCCGTATCGACGGGTGGCCGCCATCGCTCCCGGCCCCGCTTTCGCCCACGAAGCTCGCGACACCGCTGACTGTCGACACCCTTGACCAGTGGAAGCAGAAGCTTCTCGATGTGCTGTACAAGAACGCCTACTACCGCGCTCAGATCAAGACGGAAAGCGTGATGGGCGACCTCGTCTTCTTCGTGACCCCCGGTCCGCCCTACGACTTGAAGCTGGCCGGCCTCGATTTCAAGCAACACAAGAAGGCCAAGGGCCGCTTCGAAAGCGAAGGGCTCTCTCAGGACGCGATCGACGAGAGGACCTCGGCCATTGAGTCGGACTACGTGGCCCGCGGATACCGCGATGTTGAAGTGGAGTTCCAGGAGAACCGGACGGGGGAACGCGCGACCGCCGAGTTCGTGGTTCGGCCCGGCGCCGCCTGGGTTCTAGCGAGCGTCGAGTATCGGGTGAATGGCACCCCGTCAGCGGAAGAGGACTCCGCTCTCAAGGTCGGTGTCCCTTGGATCGACCGTGACATCGAGGCGGAGAAGACCCGCATCCGGGTCAACCTGGTGGAGAAGGGTCATGAGAGCGCAAGCGTGTTGGTGGAGGAATCAGGCGAACCGGGTGCCGCCAAGGCCACTTTCAAGATCGTGCCCGGCGCCTTGACGATCGTGGGCAGTGTGGAGATTGAAGGGACGCCCACGCCCGAGAACCGTAGCAAGGACGCGCCCGCCACTGAACTGGCGACCCGCGAAAACCAGCCGTTTCGAAACATCGACGTGGGCCGTGACCGGAAGAGCCTGCTCGCCTCACTTCGAGACGATGGCTACGTCGATGCACGCGTGGAAGCGACCGCCGATTTTTCGGAAGATCGTTCCACGGTGGCCATCGTTCTTCATGTCACCTCGGGTCCGCGCGTCCGGGTCGGTCAGATCGTGGTGGTGGGGCTCGAGGACACGAAGGAGAAGGTGGTGCGCCGCGAGAGTCGTCTGAAGGAAGGCGACTTCCTCTCGTATCAGAAGCTTCTTGATACCCAGGCCGGTTTGTCGGCGACCGGGCTTTTTTCGAGCGTCGATGTGCGTGAGGTTTCGACCGATGATGACGAGCGCAATCTGATCATCGAGGTAAACGAAGGCACGCGCACCACCATCGTGCCGGGCGTGGGCTTCCAGGAGACGGACAAGTTGCGCGCGAGCTTGGAAGTGACCAAACTGAATATCTCGGGGCTCGGCCGCACCGCGTCGATGTTCCTCCGGGGCTCTCTTCGCAGCCAGCGCGCCCTTCTTTCCTTTACCGAGCCCTACACCTTCGGCCGGCGTCAGGCGATCACCCTCCAAACGTACTTCGAGGAAGATCGGACACGTCCGGCGTTTGATTTCAGGCGCCGCGGCTTCCAGACCCAGACCGTGTTTCCCCTTCGCTCTGGAAGCCTGCTGGTTCAGTACCTTTTTCAGAAGACCACGACCAAGAACGGCGCGCAGAGCTGCGCCGAGGTCAATCGTGATCTTTGTGACGGCAAGATTTCCGGTCCTTCTCTCGGCTTCATTCGCGACAAACGAAGCGACGCGATCGACCCGCGGCGCGGAACGCTTCTGACCGCTCAAACCCAGCTTTCGCTGATCGGCCTGGGCGGCGACTCTTTCGTCAAAGGCTCTGCCTTCGTCGCCCGCTACGAGGAGATCCGTGCCGGTGTGGTGCTTGCGGGATCTGCCCGCTTCGGTCTGGCTCGCGCCTTTGGCCGTTCGCTCGATGTGCCTCTCCCAGAGCGATTTTTTGCCGGCGGCGCATCGTTGTTGCGCGCCTTTCGCAACGACGAGGTCGGCCCGGTCCGCTTCACCACGAACGATGCCTTTATTCCAGACGGCGGCAACGCCCTCGTCGCGGCGCAATTCGAAGTCCGGTTCGATGTCGCGCGCGCCTGGGGTGTGCAGATCTTCGCCGAGACCGGGAACGTCTTCGCGCATGTGGCCGATCTCCGTTTTGGCCAACTGCGCGAAGTCGCGGGCTTTGGGGTGCGCTATCGAAGTCCGTTCGGTCCGCTCCGCCTCGACTGGGGCTTCAAGCTCGATAAGCGTCCCGAAGAGAAGCGCGGCAATCAGATTCACCTTGGAGTGGGCTATGCGTTCTAGGCGATGGACGATGATGGCCGGCTGGGCCGTCCTGCTGTTTGCGACGGGCCCGCTGATCCAGGCGGCGACGATCGTGGAGCGCACCATGGCCTTCATCAACAAGCGGCCCGTTCTTCTTTCCGAAGTGCAACTCACGCAAATTCTGCTGCAGGTCGACGCCGAGACGGCGCTTGAAAAGACGATCGACGAGGTTCTGATGTTCGAGGAGGCCTCGCGCCTTCTCCGCGCGGTCCCGGAGGAAAAGGAGTTGGATGCCGCGACCACTGTGGAGCGGGAAAAGGCGGGCCTTGGCTTCTCCGATGCGGCGATCAAGCGCAAGGCGCAAATGCAGCTCTCCATCGCGCGCTACATCGAAATCCGGATGCGTCCCCTGGCACGGGTCGAGGATGCGGAGGTGCGCCGCCTGTTCGATGAGAAGGCGGGCGGCGATCCGAAGGCGCCAGCGTTTGTCCAGGTGGAACCATCGATTCGCGCGGCCCTCGAACGGCGCGCGCTCGATCAGAAGATCGAAGAGTGGGTGACGTCTCTGCGTCAGCGCGCGGAGATCCGGCGGCCCGTCCATGCGGTCACGCCGGCGCCGCCTGTAGGACACGGTTCAATCTGCTTCTAGCGGCGAAACCACAGTTTGAACAGCTCGCCGAAAGCGGCGAGTCCACTCAGGAAATTCACCCGCGACTGATCGTCATTGCGCCACGTCACCGGAACTTCCTTGATCTTGAACCCGGCGCGCTTGGCCAGGACGAGCGCTTCCACATCGAACGCGAATCCGTCGAGCCGCGCGTGGCGAAACGCCGCTTCGGCGGCCGCGGCCGAGAACAGCTTGAATCCGCACTGCGTGTCCCGGATTCCGGGAAGGTGCAGCCACTGGACGATCAGATTGAAGAAGCGACCCGAACTCTCACGCGCCATCGACTGACGCTTCTCGAGATTTGCGCCCGCCACCGCGCGTGAAGCGATCGCCACCTGAGCGCCATCGGTTAGCGCGGCCTTGAGAACTTCGAGGTCCTCGATCGGCGTGGACAGGTCCGCGTCCGTCATCAGACGCCACGCGCCGCGCGCATTGAGCATTCCGTTGCGCACGGAATAGCCCTTGCCGCGGTTACCCGGGTTCTCGATCACCCTGACTTCGGGCCCCGCCTGGATGGCCACGGCCGAGGTCGCATCTTTGGAGCCGTCGTTCACCACGACCACTTCAAACGACTCGCCGCGCCCGCGGAGATAGGGAAGCAGCGTGGCAAGCGTGGCAGGAAGACGTTTTTCCTCGTTGTACGAGGGGATGACGACGGACAGAACGGGAGAGTCGGTCACAGGAGCCCGCGTAGTTTCTCAAATACGTTGGGAGGGAGATGAGCGAGGCCGAGACTCGCGGCCACCGAATCGATCTCCTCTCTGAATTCCCGCGGCGCCCGCGCCTTTAGTTCCGCGCGTTCCGCCATCCTTGATTCGATCGATCGACGTTCGCCGGCCACGGTGATAAGGAATCCGGCCAGTTGCTCAGTCAGTTCTCGCACGGGCCGCTTCGCCCCTTCATCCGCGGCGAGCCGCTCCAGCCGCTCTCGGGCACCGTCATCCAGGAGCAGGAACCGCAGGATCGCCGTGAGCTCCCTGGCTTCTGCGGGGCCTGGATGGATGCGTGCCACGACGCCTTGCGGAAGGTCTTCATCCGCCGTCGATCCAGACGACACGACGGCGGCGCGGCCGGCGGCCAGTGCGCGCATCAGCACGCCTGAAGCTTCGCCACGGCTTGGAAATCGAAGCGCCAGAACGATGTCTGCGGCGAGCAGGCAATCGCCCAACGTCTGGAGATCAACCCGGCCCAGGTCCCGCTGCCCGGCTATCCGTCCACCGGAGGCACCTCCGCCGACCGTCACGAGGTTGATCCCTGGAACCTGCGCGGCCAGGCTGTGGATCGCTTCGCGCGCGATGTCGAGCGCCTTGGCCGACGTTCCAAGACCGGGAGCGAGCACGATGCGCTCGTCATCACTGAAACCGAGCCGCGCCCGCGCCTCCGCTCGATTGCGGGCGTGCGAAACCAGGACGGCGTGATGTGGAAGGTGAAGGTTCAGTCCGTCCGGGCGTCGCCCCGCCACCCTCGCCGCCGTCGAGCCGGCGGGCGAGACCACGCCGAGCGAGCGTTCCAGAATCTCCGCATTGAGCGCGAACACGCTGGTCCAGTGCTTTCCTCCAAGCGCGGAAGCGATGGTCTCCGCCCCGATCGAACCGCGCTCGCCGTGCTCGCGACGCATCTGTGCTCGATAAGCGGCGAAGTCGTTTGATGTCACCGCGAAGCCGAGAAGCAGCTCATGGAGGTTCCACTCGTGGAGAACGACGACGCCAGGCGTGCGGACGGCTTCCTCATAGATGAACCGATGCAGGGGCGAGTTGCCCACGTGGTACAGCCGAAGGGTCTCGGGGTTGCTGGATTGCGGTCTGACGACCCGATAACGCTCGCGGATCGATACTTCAACCCCTTCCGGCTTCTCCGCGACCAGAGTGAGATCAAGCACTCGATCAAGCGTCTGGAGCTGTTCCGAAACGTAGTCGGCAACGCCCGACGCCTGGGGCGGAAAGGGTGACCAGACTTCGACCGCGAGCCTTGTCCCAGCGCCCACTAACGGATCGTCTCCGTCAGCGTGTCGATTACCGCATCCCACTGGATCGGCGCGACCTTCCGGCGACCGATCTCCGCCATGTCCTTAAGCTGCCAGGCAGGAGTGTTCCATGCCCGCGTCATCGCGGCGCCAAGGCTCTTCGCGTCCGGTTCGGCGATGAAACCGCTCTCGGTGGTCGCGAATTCCAGCACGCCGCCGGTGTCGTTCGTGGTGATCAACGTTTTTCCGGAGAGGAAGGCTTCGAGCGTCACGTAGCCGTAGTCCTCGTTGACCGGCGTGTACACCGCGGCGCGGCAGGTGGCAAGAAGTGTAAGGAGGTCCTCGTCAGAAACGAATCCGAGGAAGTCCACGCGCGAAGCGACGCCACGCGCGGAGGCCAACTCGCGGAGTGAGGCGTCAAGCGGACCGCGGCCTGCGATCTTCAGCCGCACGTCTTTGGGGGCGTGAACCAGCGCTTCGATCAGTAGATCCACGCGCTTCAGTCGATCGAGACGGCCGGCGAAGAGCAGAAAGTCGCCCAGCTCATCGAAGCGATAGCGACCGGTGAGGGGTGGGGGCGGATAGAGCGGTGTTGAGTCGAGGTCGTTGAACCGACGCAGCCGATCAGAAACGGTGCGCGAGATGGTGAAACGATCGCGACATTCGGACAGCGACTTCGTATCGAGAGCGTGGAGGGTGGACTTGATCTCGGTGTGCTCTTTCGAGTGCGTGAACGAGCAGTACTCCGTGCCGAAGAGGTCGTAGACCTCGCGATGCTGATGAAAGATCCACGCGACCTTACGCGGATGCTCGGCCAGGAAGGTGGGGAACTTGGTTGGGATGACCAGATCGATCTTCGCTCCGTTGCTTTCGGTGACGTCGATCAGCCGCCACGCCAGAGCCTGTCGGATGATTTCTTCGGGCGGGTACCACTTGAAGGGAACCTGGGCGACGTCGGCCTGGAAACCGCGACGCGTGAGTTCGCGCTGAAGCGTCGTCACCAGCATTTCAGCGCCGCCGGTGATGAACGGCGCCTGCGCCGCGCAAATCAAAATCCGACTCAACGCAGTTTTTCTTCCAGCAGACGCAGACGCTCCCTGACGGAGCGCAAAGCGGCTTCATGGGACACGCGGCCTTTCTCGCCTTCTCCCAAAACCACGTCGATGCGTCGCGCCATCTCGTGAACGTGGCGTACGAGTTCGCGCTCCAGTTCGCGGTGACGCGTGTCGATGTCATCCATGCGCGTCTGCATTTGGGCCACGACGTTGTCGTAGTGTTGATGGGTCGCTGCGAAGTGGGCCGCGACCCAGGTGACCAGGGCGTTGTCGAGTTGGACCTGATCGCCATTAAAGCGAACCTGCGCTTCGCGGGTCTTCTCACGTCCGCCGTCGACCAGAGACGCCAGGCCGCTTGCAACAGGCTTACCCCCGGCCGTCCACGATTCATTGACCGGCTGGAGATCGGGCGGCGTCGGCGGATCCCAGGCTGGCGCCTGAGCCTGAGGGCCTGCGACCACGGCCATGCGGACGACATCGGCGGGCCCAAGGAGCGCGGTCGAGGCCCGGGGTTCGGGCTCTCCTTGGGCATTCTCGACTACGCCATCAAGGTCTGATGCGCTCTTCAGCCGCTCCCGATCGAGTTCCTCTGGCGTCATGGCGTCACCCACTCCAATTCTATGCGTCCGGTTTTCGCGCGATGGCGAAGGCGCTTGCCCCGATGGGCAGATTGAACGCGCCGAGGAGCGACGCTTCGATTGACAGCAAACCACCGAAGAGTTTCTCTATCAGGGGCGGAAGCAAGGCCACATCGGAGCCATGTCGATTCAGCGCACGATCGAGAAAGCGCCGGGTCAAAAGGACCGGGAAGAGCAGCGAGTTGGCGTAGGTGGAGCGGATTAGCTTCAAGGAGGCGCCCTCGACCAGAGCCTCCATCTCGGCGCGGTTGTAGCGATGACGTGAGTGGACGGCTTCGTCGTGCGCACCCCACAAAATCTTCAGGGCGGGGGCTTTGATCAGCATGAGGCCGCCGGGCTTGAGCACGCGCGCGAGTTCGCCAATCGCTTGCGCGTCGTCCTTTACCCACGCGTGATAGATCACGTCGAAGGAGGTGACGACATCGAAGCTCGCCGACGCGTAGGGAAGCTCAAGAAGATTGCCTTGAATGACGCGTCCGCCGCGCCGCCGCGTGGTGATGACGGCAAGCGGCGAGAGATCGATGCCGTGAGTCTCCCCAAAGGTCGAGAGATCCTGAAGATTCCAGCCCGTGCCGCACCCCGCGTCCAGCAGCCGACGCCCGGCGGCAGCGTTTGCGGGGAGGAGTGGAGTCAGCAACGACCGCGCGATCTTGCGCATCCCCGCGTACCACCACTGCACGCCTTCGAGGTCGGCCATGCGGCGGTACTCTTCCGCGTTCAACGCTTCTTCCTTTCGTGCAGCAGCCGCTCGTATTGGGCGATGACCCGCTTGGCGATCTTCGGCCAGAGAAACGGTTCGAGGAGCTGCGCCGACGCGTCGCCCATACGCGTCCGTAGATCAACGTCGTTCGCCATCTTCACGATGGCCTTGCTCAGGCCGTCGATGTCGCCGGGCTCGACGAGAAGGCCATTCACTCCATCTTTAACTTTGTCGGGAATGCCACCGGCGCGGGTCGCGATGACGGGCAGACGATGCGCCATGGCTTCCAGCGTGACCAGCGAGGACCCTTCGAACCTCGTCGGATGCAGGAAGATGTCGGACGCAGCGTAGAGAGCGTGAAGCGCTTGTTCGCCCACCCGGCCCGTGAACTCGATGTGGTCTTTCATGCCCGCGGCCGCCGCGTGAAGCGAACGCCGCATGGGGCCTTCGCCGACCACCAGCCATCCCCAATCGGCGGGCAGAGAAGGAGCCGCGCGCTTGAAAGCTTCGAGAGAGTCCGCGAAGCCCTTGTAGTTCTCGATGCGTCCCACTGACACGAAGAGCGGCCGGCGCATCGACATCCAAGGGAGAACCTCAAAGGTGAACGGCATCGCATCCAACGGCGTCAATGCTCGGATCTCTTCCAGGTCCACGCCGTTGGGAATGACGCGGACCTTCGTCGCATCAATTTCCAGTAGGCGCGGAACGTCGTCTTTGGTGGCTTCGTCAGTGGCGATCACGCAATCCGCGAGGCGAGCCGACTCACGTGAGAGCTGCTTGAGGCGGCTCAGCGCCAATGCCTTGAAGCCGCGGACATGATGCTCTTCCATCCCTTGTGGATTCATGAGAAGCGGCGCGTTCACAGAGGGATCCTTGAGTCGCTCACGTCCGTAGCCAAGAGCGGTGAGCCCCTGCGCATCAACGACATCGACGTCGCCACAACGAACTTGATCAGCGACCGCCCTTCCCATCAGGAGGCTGAACCTGGGGTAGTTGAACGTGCGATCCAGAACGCGGCCATGGGTTCCCACGTGATAGCGCTGATAGGTAACGGTCTCGACTCGCCCCGGGAACGACTCGGCGTTCTTGCCCGGCCGGGTGAAGAGCGTGACGTCGATCCCTTGGGCGCGCAGGTGCTTGGCTAGAAAATAGACCGCGCGCTCCATGCCACCCGGAGGGTGGATCGGATGGGCGCTGCGAGAAAGGAGAGCGACGCGCACTAGTGTCCCGTAACAGAAATACAGTGCATAAGTCGGTGCCGAGGCGCCCGGAGCGCAAGGCGCAGAGGATGGCGCATATTGAACATATGCAACGACGAACAACGCAGCGATCCGGGATGCATCGGCGGCGAATTATGTGCTGTATTTCTGTTGCGGGACACTAGTCTTTGCCCCGATAGACCGCTTCATAGCGCGGGATCAGCGCATCCGGAGAAAAAAGCCTGGCGCGGACCGTTGCACCCTCGGAAAGCCTGGATCGCATGGACCCATCATGAACGATTCGGCCCAGAGCGTCGCCGAGTTCATCGACGCTGCGCGCGAGCAGGCCCGAAACGCCGTCCTCAATCAGCTCCGACGTCCCCCCCGTGTCCATGGCCGCGATGGGCACTCCGAGAGCCAGTGCTTCCAGCAGAACCCGCGAAAGCGGTTCGGGCCACGTGGAAGGGAAAACCAGGGCATCGGCGCGCTTCATTGCGCGAATCACGTCGCTCCGGTCGGTCCAGCCCGGGGTGACCACCTCGATGCCGTTCTTCTCTGCGCTGGCCAGAATGGATTCCTTCTCCGATCCGCTGCCCAGGACGACCAGCGGGAGGTGTGCCGTCGAGCGCACGAGTGCGGGGATCAGGTCTGCAGCCCCTTTGTTTGCTTCCAGCTTGCCGACGAAGAGGACGAATCGTTCCGGCAAAGCGATGGCGGGCGTCTCTTTCGCTATGGCATTCACCTCCGCCGCATCGACGATGTTGGGAAGGACCGTCACCGCAGGGATCGACACGGCGCGCAGTTCCTGCGCGATCGCTTCGCTAACCGCGATGACGGCGTCCGCCCGACGAAGGGCCTCTTGTTTGTCGGTCAGATCCCACTTCATGTACGGGATCGCAACCGGCGCGGCCAGCTTGGGAAGGCGTCCGTCGATGCATCGCCACATGGAGACGGTGGAGCACTTCGGACACAGCCTTCCCTGGGACATGCGCGTCGACCAGAAGCAGACGGGCCAGTGATCGCGGACGGTCACCACGGTGCGAGGCCTCGGTTCAAGGGTGAGGGCGCCGAGTGCCGAGAGCGAGTGCTGCGCGTGGATCACGTCTTCGCGCGCAGCCTTACGAGCGAGAGCCTCTCGAAATGTCCCCACCATGGCACCACGCCGGAACCTGCCGGCCGCGCCCTGAAGTCGGATCACTGGAACCGGTCCTTCGCTCGTGGGGCCCTCGGCGGTGGTGATCACGGTGACGTGGTGACCCGCTGCGTGAAGAGCCAGCGCAAGGGCGCGAGTGGACCAGCCGGCGCCGCCTGCCTTCGGCGGAAAGACCTCAGTCGCGAGAGTGACCCTCATGTTTGCGACAAACCTTCGAGAATCGATTCAATCTGCCGCGCGTGCGCGTCCCAGGAATACAACGGTGCGCGTTCGCGGGCCTTCATACTCATCTCCCGACGCTTCTGTGGATCGTCGGCCAGTTCCGTGATCGCACGCGCCAGATCCGCCGGGTCGTTCTCCTTGAAGAAGATGCCCTCTTGATCGCAGCGAACGATCTCGTTGAGCGGCGGAATGTCGAGCGTGATCACGGGAACGCCACTCGCCATGGCCTCGAAGATCTTGAGAGGCGACCAGAAGAAACCAAGCGCCAGGGACTTCAGCTTCGAACGGTTGTAGGGCGCGATAGAGATGTCAGCACTCGCCGTCACTTCGGCCATGCCTTGATAAGGCACGCGTCCGAGGAGTCTGCCGCGAAAATCGATGGGAACTCCGGCTTCATCGCCTCCCGCGAGAACAAAGACAATGTCTTCTCGCGCTTTGAGAAGCCGCGCCGCCGCCTGCAGTGTCTCGACGCCGTGCCACGGCCGATGGGATCCGCTGAACAGCACCACGCACGTCTCCGGGCGAGCACCCCATGATTTGCGTCGCGCTTCGCTTCTTCGGCTCGGATGAAAGGCCTCGACATTGGCGCCCCAGGTCACAAGGTGCGTTTTCGGATACGCGAACTCGGGCACGATTTCGCGCACCGGGGAGATCAACGCGGATGCGGATCGCACCATTCGTTCCCGATAGCGTCGAAGAGGCCGGGTGATCATCAGCCGATCCAGAACACCTTTGAACGACCCTGGATGATCGATGACCGGAGAGTTGACTTCGAGCAGGCTGGGAAGCGCCGCTGCTTCCGCCGCGTGGATGCCTTCGCCGGCAAAGTTGTAGTAGCGCTCCATCACGACGTCAGGCTTGAGCTTTGCGATCAATCCGTCGATCGCCGGCCGAGCGCGGAATCGGAAGAAACGATGGCCGGGCGTCCATTGAATGCGGTGGACCGTATAGACATCACTCACCGTCACCGTCTCGCCCCGGTCCCATACGACGGCGTGAACTTCGTGACCGCGTTTCGCAAGCGCCTCCGAGACTTCATGTACGTGCACACTGCCGCCCGTGGCGCCTGGAAGCGTCTGGTCTGACGCCACGTACAAGATCCGCATGTCGTCGAAAGAGCTAGGCGATGGGCGCCAGCACTCCGAAGAACGGGCCCGTGCGCACGCGGCCGAAGAGGCCGACATCGAGCATCAGAACCTGGGTAAGGCCGCGCGCGATGAAACGCTGCGTGGCCGTCGGTCCGGGTCTTCCCACGATGTGGCTGTGCCCCGCGGCCGACTTCTGGGGCGCAGCACCACCAGAGAGCGCTTCCGCTTTCCTGCGGCTCAGCTGTTCCACCATCTTGAGCGCGAGGTCTTCCACGACAGCCTTCGCGAAGACGTTGTAGTACACCCGTTCCTGGACGCGCAGTCCGGCCGATTTGGCGATCTCATCGAAGTGCTCGTGCGACTTGATGGCGTTGATGTGATCGCTTTTGCGCATTGCTTCCTTGTCGGAATCGACCAGGCCCGCCTTGCCCAGACGCTTCGCCAACTTGTTCACGCCGCGCTGGAAGCCCGCGATGGTGGACGACTCCATGGCGTGGGTGTAGACGAAGATCTTTCCGTCCTTGGTCACCACGCGCCGCGCTTCGAGCAGAACCTCCCGAACACCCGCTTCATCGAGATGCTCCAGCACGTCCAGGGAATAAGCGCGCGAGACCGCGCCGTTACGCAGCGGCAGACGACGGAGGTCGCCCACGACAAGACTCACCGAGTCGATGGCCGACTTCAGGAAGAAGGGCGCCATGTCGACGCCGCAGACCGATGCACCGTGGCTCGCGAAGTGGGTGGCGAACTTGCCAGCGCCGCTACCGAGATCCAACACGGAATCGCCCGGCTTCAAGCCGAGCATGCGCGACACCATCCGCGCCTTCACACCCGCGGACAGAACCGGCTCGCCTTCGCGCACACCGAGGCGCTCCTGGAACTCTTCATCGGCGTAGTGAGAGACGCGGCCGACGTCCGCCTTCGGAAGCAGGTCCACGTAATCACGTGAAGGACCGAAGGTGTAGCGCGTCATGCAGCAGGCGCAATAGAAGCCTTCGCCGCGATGTTCAAGCGCACGCTTGTTGGGGCCCCCACAGGAACAGGCGACGCGCTGCGTGTACGAACTCATGCAGACGTCATGGCCGCCCGTCTTGACTCCGCATTTCTCACAGCCGCCCTTTTCGAGGCAGACCGGGCAGGCAAACTGCTTCTCCCACTCAGGATGAATCATCGCACCCCCTTCACGAGCGCTTCCGGGTCGGTCAGGTACAGCTTCGCGACGTTGAGCACGCGTTGGGGAACGTCTGTCACCTGGCGGATGGCCACACCGGGCCAGTCCAGTTTCTGACGATCCATAAGTTTCAAACCGAACTGCACCATGAGAGACAAATTCCACCAGATTGCAAGTGCTACGACGATCTTCTGCGTGCGCGTCCGGAGCGCCATCAAACCGAACGCGAAACCAACGATGAAAAGGAAGGTCGAGTCGACAAAGCGACGCGAACCGAACGCCCCGGCCTGGTGCCACGAGAGCACCGAGCCGTTGATGTAGATCTGAGACAACAACGCCACTGCCAGGAACGCGCCCACCAACTTCAGCCGCACGATGGCCTTGATCAGCCCGAGCATCGAGATGATGAGAAACGGAGTCCAGAACAACAAGCCGTGCTCTGGATTCACCAGCACGTCCAGGAAATGAGGCGATGCGAAGTCCATTTTCCTCTGAACCAGCTGTGTAGGCCCATACGTCCCATTCAAGGCGTGATAGGCAAGCAACTGCGGGATGAAGACAAACACCGCCGACCCGATCACTGAAAGACCGCGTTCGAGTGAGCGTTTGACGTCGCCCTTGAAGAGACGCAGGCCCAGATCGAGGCCGGGAGCAATGAGGAACAGGGCGGCCTGTTCGCGGATCAACATCGAAACCCGCGGC
>JBDSLN010000041.1:0-5977 GCA_039916365.1 Vicinamibacteria bacterium | reverse complement strand
CAGACGCTTTGATGAGATCCAGTCTCAGTTCGCTCTGCCCGGCGGTCAGGAACCTCGCGTCAACCGTCGCCCGTCCGGAGATTGAGTCCGACTGGTCGGACAGCTTCAATTCAAAGGCGTAGTTCAGGATGTCGATGCCTTGGTTCTTCGGGTAGCTGTCCTTGTAGTCGCGTGAGAATGACTGCGCGGAGACTGCCTGGGCGAGGAAAAGGGCGATCAGGGACAAGAGGTATCGGGTCATCACGGTGCGGAGAGTAAGTGAAACAAGCGCCGTTCGCCACCGTGTGGGGCGTCGCGATCGTCCCCACGGATCTGCCGGGATCCATGGGAGATGCTTCCCCATCCCCGCAACACTTCACGCTTCTACAAACTGCCACGCCCTTCTTACTTCAATCAACCACGGCTCGCCTCCAACCGGCGTCAATCGTGTGCTTTCGCATGGCATGCGGATTGCTCAGTTGGGGCTAGGCCCACGAACGGGCCGAAGGCCGCACCTCGCGGCCATAAACGGCGCAAATGGAGGAGTTCATGCACAAGAGCAAACTGATGGCAGTAGTGATCGCGGGCAGTCTGGTCGGCCTCGCCGCGTGCGGCAAGGAGGAGGCCACCACGACGAAGAGCGAGACCAAACAGACGTCGACCGACGGCAGCACCACCACGCAGAAGACCGAGAGCAAAGAGGTCGGCAACACCTTGGAGGCCACCACGACAACGACCGCGGATACCTCGGCCGGGGCCGTCAAGTCGGTCACCAACACCTTCATTGGTACCGTGACTATCTACACCCCCGGCAAGACCATCGAGGTGATGACCGGCAACAAGGAAACCCATTCCTTCGCACTCGACGGCAAGGACTCGATCGTGGCGATCGATGGTGCCACCGCAGTCGGCTCCAAAGTGATGCTGGTCGAAGACAAGGGCGAGAAGGGCTTCCACAAGATCACGGTCACGCCCTCCGCCTGACCGCGCGCCTCGCCGGGCCGCGCGGGGCGGCCCGGCAGACGACAAATGGCGCACTCCCGCTGATCGATGGTCGCGCACGATGCGACCTCGGCATGGTCCAAGTGGCTCATCCTGAATGAGTCACGGACATCAGTCTCCCGGGCCTAGACGGGAGGAGAATGAGCATGTTGCGCTGATCCATGTCTAGGAGACACACGATGTTCGAAGCCGCTGAACTCGGTCATAAAATTCCGAAGGCCGACTACGAAAAAGAAGTTCCGGTCCTGCGGGCGGGCCTGCTTCAGGCCCAGCGGGACCTCCTTGAGGCGAGGGTCCCACTCGTCCTGATCATCTCGGGCGCCGATGGGGCTGGCAAGTCCGAGACCGTCAACCGCCTCCACGAGTGGTTCGACCCCCGCGGTCTCGAGACTAACGTCTTTGGTCCCCTCACCGCTGAAGAGCGGGACCGGCCCGACTACTGGAGATTCTGGCTGTCCCTGCCCGGCCGAGGCCGCGTGGGCATGTTCTTCGGGTCCTGGTACACAGATCCCATCATCCGGCGCACCTACCGTCAGAGCAGCAGGGCCGAGTTCGATCGCGGCCTGTCGAGGATCGAGTTCTTCGAGCAGCAGCTGGCCCAGGACGGCGCCCTCATCGTCAAGCTGTGGCTGCACCTGTCGAAGAAGGCACAGAAGAAGCGCCTGACCAAGTTGGAGAAGGACCAAAAGACCCGCTGGCGCGTGAACCCGATTGACTGGAAGCACTTCAGACTGTACGACCGCTTCGTCAAGTATTCCGAGGAAGCGCTGCAACGTACCGATACGCGCTTTGCGCCCTGGACAGTGATCGGGGCGACCGACGACCGATACCGCGAGATCACCGTGGGCAAAACCATCCTCGAGGCGATCAAAAAGCGCCTGGCCACGAAGACGGCAGCGGAAGCGCCGGTCAAGCAGATCATTCCTTTAGGCGACATCGTGCCCGTGCCCATGCTCGATCGGGTCGACTTGAAGAAGGCGGTTTCCTCCAAGGAATACGACAGGAAGCTGACGGCGCTCCAGGGTAAGTTGAGCCGCCTGTCGCGCGCGGCCTGGGAGAAGAAGGTGTCGAGCGTCCTTGTCTTCGAGGGCTGGGACGCGGCGGGCAAGGGTGGAACGGTGCGACGCCTGACCTCAGCCATGGACGCGCGGCTTTACCGGGTGGTGCCGATCGCCGCCCCCACGGACGAGGAGCGCGCCCATCAGTACCTCTGGCGGTTCTGGCGGCACATTCCGCGCGCGGGGCGCGTCACCATCTTCGATCGCTCCTGGTACGGAAGGGTGCTGGTCGAGCGGGTCGAGGGCTTCGCCCGCGAGGACGAATGGAAGCGCGCCTACCAGGAGATCAACGAATTCGAGGATCAGCTCGTCGATCACGGGATGATGGTGACGAAGTTCTGGGTTCACATCAGCAGGACCGAGCAACTGCGCCGCTTCAAGGAACGACAGAAGACGGAATTCAAGCAATACAAGATCACCGACGAAGACTGGCGGAACCGCAAACAGTGGGACGCCTACGAGTCCGCGATCAACGAGATGGTCGTGCGCACCGGCACCCGCGGCGCCCCCTGGGTGATCGTGGCCGGCAACGACAAGCGTTACGCCCGGATCCAGGTGCTTGAGACCGTCTGCCGCAGACTTGAGAAGGTGCTCGGTTAGGAAGGAGTCCAAACTCGGCTGGGTCAAGAAAGCATCAAGGGCTACGCGGACCCGAACCGCCGCCATCATTGCCGGGGCGGGTTATCGAGCAGGGCGCTCGCCTCCAGGAAGTTGAAGGTGACTCGCGCGACCAGGTCCGTCGCGGCAACGTTCCAATGCCGGTCGTTTGGAAAGTCCCACCGACCCGACGGATTGCGCTTTCGGGCCTCGCCCAAATTGCCTTCGAGCCCCAGAAGGCGGACCTGCTCCCGTCTCAGAAGGGGACGCACCGCTTGGAGCAATTCTGTTTTCTCGCCGCGCTGCGCCGCATTCAGCATGACGAACTCGCTGCCCATCGCGCGGGCCGCGTCCCGCATGGCCACAATGAGCGCCGCGGTCAGCGGCACCTCTGGACTCGTCGCAGGCTGAGGCGTGGCGATCTGAAAAACTCTGAGGATGGAATTTACCCAGGGCAAGTCTGATCGCCGGCTGCGGATCGCATTCCAGACCTCCGAGCGCTGTCCCAGCCATAGTTTGGCGCGCTGCCAGGTCGTGAAACTTGGAACCGGGACATTGTGTTCCGTCAATCGCCCCTCGGGGGGGGAGAGGACGAAGTAAGGCTTGTAGTACCGCTGATTGACGAAATCCAGAGTGTTGGCCTCGAAGTCGTTGTCACAGACGAAGAGGACGGTGAGGTCAGGTTGGAGACGCGGCGCTATTTCCTGGAAGAGCACCAGCTCCTGATCCGTGGAGTAACTGTTGACACCCAGATTCACGACTTCCCAGACCCCGTGGCCTCCAGCATTGAGCCGCTCTGAAAGATGCGCGCTCACCGTGTGTTCATCGTCGACGCCATGGCCGAAGGCGAATGAATCGCCGATCACAAGCAGGCGTTTGGTGTCACGCGGTTTGCGCGCCGACACTTCGGGCCCGCGCAGGCCAAGCGAGTTCGTTTGAACGCGCCCTGGATCAGGCCCGCCCAGGGGCAACTCTGTCGCGAAGCCCCGCCGATGGGACCAACCCTTGGACGGGTCGGCGATCCAAAGGTCCTGGCTGCGGTCACCATGTCGAAGTCCGGGAAAGTGGCGACCGGTGGCTCGAACGAGGCCTTCGGCTGCGAAGAGAACCAATGCCGACACCAGGGTCGCACCGAGAACGCGAACGAGCAACCTTCCCAGGCCGACGCTGTTGGTCCGCCTGGGAGTGCTCGCGGCCTCGCCGGTAAACGCTCTCTCTTCGCGTTGTCTCGAATTCACGTGGGCCGGGTCGTGGGGCGAACTGCGCATGCGGCCGGTACGGCAAAGCCAAAGAGGATGGCAGTGAGCCCAACGGCGGCGACGGGCGGGACCGGGATACTCGCGCGCAATGGGTGGCGGGTGCTGGTGCCGGTCATAGACAAAATCCGAATCGTGGTTGAATGAATTGGGGATGGGCAGAGGAGCCTGACCGATCCGGCCATAGAGTCTCTGTCTGGTAACGCACATAGATGCTTCATTGTGAAACACCACAAGCGCAACACACGGGCAGGACGGACGCCGCTCGATCAAGATGGTCTTGAACTGGTTCAACGAACTCAAGGCCCGGGTGCCGGTTGAGTGAATCGGTCTTGAGGGCGCGGCGAGGCTGGTGCCGATACCACGCGAAGCCGGCAGGACTCATACTGCCCGCTACTTCATCGAAGAACCGGTCGTTCCCGGGGGCCAGGGGGAAGTTCTCGGGTGAGGTGGAAGGATTCGTGACCAGCCAGCCGTACTTCGGGTGGGACACCAGGAAGTCGAGGAAGAACTCAGCGGCTCCCTTCATCACCGGGTAAGACTCGCGCAAGTTGTATCGCGTTCACGGGGTCTCCTCAGGAAGCCTACGCCTCCTGCGTTTCGTCCAGGCTATCTTGGCCAAACCATCGGAAGGGATTGACGTAATAGCCGAGTTCGCGGTCAGAGTTTGGGTTGAAATCGGGTGAGCAGATTCTCAAGCGCCCAGATCTCCGCCCCTGGGTTCCCTGCAGTAAATGTAATCCGCGAGCCCGAGGGATTCACGCTGACGTCACGCAGGGCTTCGCGAGAGAGACTCAGGGGCTCTGGCTCACCACCGGCCGTGGCGACACGCCAGAGCGAGATCTCCTCCTTCGGCGATTGAAAGCTCCACCGAGTGAACAGCACGGCCGCGCCGTCGGGGGTCCAGTCCTGAAACATCAAGGTCTCGGGCGCGGTCGCGTGAGCGAGCTCCTTCGACGCCCCGCCGCTCAGCGGCCTGATCCACAGCGATGCGGTCCGAGTGTTGCCCACCCGATCATTGACGGTATAAGCCAGCGCCTTCCCATCGGGCGACAGCCTGAACCCACGTCCCATGACGTTCCCGACGACTTTCAGTCCTTCGATTTTCAGATCGAGCAGGACATGCTCTCGACCGGTAGAAGGGTCGCGCGCCAGCAACTTCTGGCTAGCGCTGTTGATGAACACGACGGAGCCGTCGGGCCTCCAGTCGGCGCGTCGGATGTCGTTCTGGCCCGCGGCATTCAGTACGATCGGTGAGACTCTTCCAGTCTCGACATCGATGGCAGAGGCGCCCGTCCGTCCCTGCGCATCCTGGCCCTGAACCAGGATCTTTTCCCCATCGGGGGACCAGGCGCGCAGAAGGAAGCTGTTCATCTCCGGCATCAACTCCCGCACTTCCTGCGTCCGCACGTCTCTGATAGCAAGCGTCGTAAAGCCGCGAGCGAATCCGACAGGTCCGCGGCGCGAGGCGAATGCGATGCGCTGGCCGTCCGGTGACCACACAGAAGAGATATTCGAGCCCGAGTACGTCGTCGAAATCGGTTTCGCGTCCCGCGAGGTTTCGCCTTCGAGGGGAGCGTCGTAGACCTCCACGGCTCCGACGGTCTGCTGGTAATAGTAGGCGCCGGCGTCGGTGGTTCCGAGAGCCAGCAGCCGGCCGATGTTCCGACGGACAACCTCCGGTTCGCCCTGGACGACACCCCCACTGACCTGCACGCTCCAAAGGTCCATCGCTCCTGATCGGTCGCTCGCAAACACGACTCGATCTCCCTCCGAAGTCCACACCGGCGCCACATCCGTCGCCGGGAACTCGATCAGGCGTCGCTCGTCGGATCCATCCCGGCGAATGATGAAGATGTCGCGAGCACTCGCGTTTTCGCGTTGCGGATAGTCGTAGACCACGAACTCGCCGTCCGGTGAGAGGCTCACGCGCTGAGGCGTCACCGGCCCGATGTCCTTGACTATTTGCATGGCGCCGTCGTCGACCGACATCAGCGCGAGCTGATGAGAGTGATCGGCCCGCGTAAGGATCGAAAGTATCGAGGCACCATCCCTCGACCACTCAACGGGCTCAACCCCTTCGTT
>JBDSLN010000040.1:0-9372 GCA_039916365.1 Vicinamibacteria bacterium | reverse complement strand
ACACTGACGCGTCGCCTCGCTCCATCTTCGCGACGCGTGACTGGCTTGAGCCAACGAGCGTGGCCAGTTCCTGCTGCGAGATCCGTCGTTTGACGCGCCGTAGCTTCAGTTCATCGGCGAGCTTGAGTTTCAGCTCGACGAAATAGCTCTCCTCGGGAGAGAGCGCGAGGAATTCTGCGGCCGAGCCGGAGCGCCAGCCCTTGGTCTTGAGTCGTGTCTTTCGTGCGCTATTCATCGTCGTACTCCTTTAGTCGTTTGCGGCATGCCTGCTTCACTGCATCTGGCAGAGCTCGGGTCTTCTTCGAAAAGACCTCAAGAATCACAATTGCGTCTGGATCGATTCGGTACACGATTCGCCACGTGCCCTCACGATCCACAATGCGAAGTTCGTGGCACCGTGAGCCGACGACTGGCAGTGGCCGTGAGTGCGGCAAGCCGAGAGGCTCGCCGCGCTGAAGCCTTCGGAGGAGAAAGCCCGCCTCCAGTCGGGCCTCACGGCTCAGGGGAGGGGTACGGACCTCGCCGTGAAGCCAGAACAGCGGTTTGTCGAACGGGCTCACGAGGCGAGTATGTCAGATTCGACATTAGTCAAGCAAATTCGTCTACCCTGGAATGGTTGGCGGGGTACTCGTGGCCGAGGAGCACGCACGTCCACGATCACGAACGCCTCGCGCCGCGCGCGCACAAGGCGGAACTCGTGGCCGAGGAGCAGAGCTCTATGAGGCGTGGGGCAAGCCGGATAAAGCCGCGGAGTGGCGTGAGAAGTGAGAGAGAGGCGACGCCAACGATCAAGAGATACGCATCACTCGCTGGAAGTAGACGTCGCGGCTTCGGGGCCTTCGTCGCTCCATCGTCGCGCCAGTAGCGGCTTTAGACGCCCGCCGTTCCGTGCCCGCTATGAAAACTTCAGGAGCGCGTAGTTCTTTCGGCCGAGTCGTAACACCAGCATCGACTTGCTGGCCAGATCCGCGATGCCGAGCTTCTGATCTGTTCCCGTCGCGCGGACGTTGTTGACGTAGACGCCACCTTCTTCGATCTTGCGACGGACTTCGCCCTTCGACTTGGACAGGCCTGATGCGACGATGGCGTCGATCAAGGGCAGACCGGCATCGAGTGAGGCGCGGGAAAGCTCGTGACTCGGAACGTCGGCGAAGATCTCGCCGAGTTGCGTGTCGTCGAGGTCCGTGATCGACGCGCCAAAGAAGATCTCGCTGGCGCGCACAGCCGAGGCGAGGCCGTCATTGCCGTGTGTCAACGCGGTCAGAGATTCCGCAAGCCGCTTCTGAGACGCGCCGGCCGCGCCGCCCTCCGTCCGCGCCGCATCG
Source organism: Vicinamibacteria bacterium (assembly GCA_039916365.1). Classification (GTDB taxonomy): domain Bacteria; phylum Acidobacteriota; class Vicinamibacteria; order Fen-336; family JAGNNV01; genus JAGNNV01. The sequence continues at coordinate 8,047 of JBDSLN010000040.1, read as the reverse complement.
AGTGCTTCAATCTCGTCGCGCGTTACGTCTGACAGGAAGCGCAGGCAGCGCGACACATCCGCGTCGGCCACGTTGATCCAGTACTGATAGAAGGCGTAGGCACTGGTGCGCTCGGGCGCGAGCCAGACCGCGCCCTTCTCCGTTTTTCCCATCTTGACGCCGTCGCCAGTGGTCAGGAGCGGGCAGGTTAGGCCATAGAGCTTCGCGCCGCGCATGCGTCGGCCGAGGTCGATGCCCGCGGTGATGTTGCCCCACTGATCGCTCCCGCCGACCTGCAACTCGCATGCGTGCTTGTCGCTTAAGTGCACGAAGTCGTAGGCCTGCAGCAGCATGTAACTGAACTCGGTGTAGCTGATGCCCGACTCGCGGTCGATGCGGTTCTTCACCGACTCCTTCGCGAGCATCATGTTCACGGGGAAGTTCTTGCCGACGTCGCGCAGGAAATCCAAGTACGAGAAGCCGCTCATCCAGTCGAAGTTGTTGACGAGGCTCGCCGGATTCTTCGAGCTCGGATCGAAGTCGAGGAAGCGCCGCATCTGCTTCTCGACGCCCGCGACGTTCTCTCGCAGCTTCTCCACCGACAGGAGATTGCGCTCCTCCGACTTGCCGCTCGGATCGCCGATCATTCCGGTGGCGCCACCGACCAGGGCGATGGGCTTGTGACCGGCCTGTTGGAATCGGCGCAGCATCATGAGGGGCAGAAGGCTGCCCACATGAAGGCTGTCGGCGGTGGGATCGAAGCCGACATAAAGCGTCCGGACTCCGGAGCGGAGCCACGCCGGGATCGATTCGTCGGTGGACTGATGAATCAGCCCGCGCCAGACGAGGTCATCGTAAAGGTCGGTCATTGGATGCCGAGTCTAGCGAACGCCTCGCGTCGATCAGGGCAGCTGGGCGATCGGACTCAACGAGGAGCGAACGACTTTGCCGACGGCGTTGCGGGGGAGAGCTTCGACGGTGTGAACCCGTTCGGGCCATTTGTACGGTGCGAAGCCGCCGCCCTTGAAGAAGGTCTGCAGTCCTTCGAGGGTGATGCGGGCATCCTTCTTCTTCGGGACGACGATGGCACAGATCCGCTCGCCCAGAATCGCATCCGGATAACTGACGGCGCTGGCTTCCGCGATGTCAGGATGCGTTGCGAGGAACGCTTCCAGCTCTTCGGGCGCGATCTTTACCCCGCCGCGGATGATGAGCTGTTTCAGCCGGCCGACGAAACGGTAGTAACGAAGCTCTCCGCCCTCTGCCGCGATCTCGAACAGGTCGCCCGTGCAGAACCAGCCGTCTTCGGTGAAGGTTTCCTTGGTGAGTTTCGGAGCCTTGTAGTAGCCGTCAAAGACCGTGGGTCCTTTGATCTGCATTTCACCCGGGCGCCCTGCTTCGAGAATCTCGGCGCCGGTGTCCGGATCCATGATGCGCGTCTTGATCAGGGTCGCGGACTTCTGCTTCCATTCGAGATCCGGACGCCCGAAGCGGGGGAAATAGCGGGCGCGATGTTCGGGATCAGCGGCCTCGGCCAGACCGCTGCCCAGCGACATGCCTTCATTCGATCCGAAGAGATTCACCACCTCGATGCCGAAGCGTTCGTTGAAAGAGCGGATCATCGCGGGATCGAGCGGGGCGGAGCCGGAGCCGATGCAGCGCAATGTTGAAAGGTCGGTCTGAGCAAGCAGCTTGGGATCGGCCAGCAGCATGTTGAGCACGGCGGGCGGAGCGATCGCGTAGTTCGGTCGTTCGGCGGCGATCTGCGAAAGGTAGACGAGCAGATCGACGGGATGATGAAGAACGAGGGTGCCCGCCGAGCGCAGCCAGCTCATGAAGCATCCGCCGAGCGCTGCCATGTTCACGAGAGGAAATGGATTCAGCAGGATATCGCCGCGACGAATGCCCGCGGCCTCGAAGTGCGCGTGGCTGATGGCGAGCCAGTGATTGTGCGAACGCGGCACACCCTTGGGAAGACCTTCCGTACCCGAGGTCCAGCAGATGGTGGCGATGTCGTCGGACGAAACCGGGTGAGCGGAAGTGTGATCGTGAAGTCGCTTCAAGCCTTCGGGCGTGATGGACACCGGTGTGAACGCGGTCGTTCCCTCGGGCGCGTCGTCCCCGAGCACAAACACCTGGGCCTTGACCGCGGTCATCGCGGCGAGCGCTTCTTCGTGGGGCTTGGTGGTCTTGAACTGGCGGACAGTCAGAATCGCCTTCGCTTCGGTGAGTGCGGTGACCTGTTCCAGCTCATGGCGACGAAACTGCATCGCGGCCGGGCTGATGATGATGCCCAGCTTCATCGCGGCCAGATAGATTGCCACCAGTTCGGAGATGTTCGGAAGCTGCACGACCAGAATGTCGTCCGCCTGGAAGCCGAGATCGAGGAGCCGCAGTGCGTAGCCGTTCACCATCGCGTCGAGTCGGGCGAAAGTCAGCCGCCACGGCTCGCCGCCCACGAGAACGCCGCGATTCGGCGGATCGGCAAGCGCCAGACCATCCGCGTTGGAGAGAACGTTGGCATCGAACAAGTCCGTGATCCGGATCTCCGACCAGAGACCGGTCTTGCGGTGCTTGTCCATCAACTCGGGCGACGACGTTCGCATCAGGCGCTCTCCTTCATAAAGTGGGGAATGACGATGGCCGACATCACTCCGAGCCCTTCCGCGCGAGGGCGGCTCGTTCGGAGAACTGGTTAAAGGCGCTCATGGCGTCGGTGAACGCCAGCGCGCCGTCCAGGCTTTGCAGCTCCGCCGCATCTTCCTGAAGCATCTCCGGTGTGACGTCGGCCCCGACGGGATAGGCGGCACCCGAGCCTTCCACCATGGCGGCGCGACGGAAGTAACCGCCGCCCGCGACGATCGTCTGACCGTTGACCTTGCAGTCTGCGGCGACCAGCATCGCGACCAGAGGCGAAACGTACTCAGGCCGCATCGCCTCGATGAAGTGAGGATCGGCATGGCTCTCGGTCATGCGAGTCGAAGCGTAGGGTGCCACCGCATTGCAGAACACATCGCGCGACTGGCCTTCCATTGCGACACTCTGCATCAGTCCGATCAACGCGGCTTTGGAAGAAGCGTAGGCAGACAAGCCGTGAAGTCCGTGCAGGCCAGCCGAGGAGGTCGAAACCACGATGCGGCCGTGGCCCTTCTCACGCATGTGCGCGTACGCCGCGTGAACGCCGTAGAGCGCTCCATAAAAGTTGATGTCGAAAATCTCGCGGAAGGCGTCGAGCGAGATTTTGTGAAAGGTCCGTGCTTGATCGACACCCGCGTTGGAGACAAACGCGTCCAGCCGACCAAACGCTTCAAGCGCCTGCTGAACCATGCGCTCGCCTGAATGAACGTCACGCACGTCGTCTTCATTCGGGATGGCGATCCCGCCCGCGGCCGTGATTTCTCTCGCCACACGCTCGGCACTTCCGAGCCCGTCGGCGCACACTTCCCGGCGGCGATTGTTGACGACCACACTCATGCCGCGCGCGGCCAGGTCGAGCGCATAGGCACGACCTAGTCCAGCGCCTGCGCCGGTCACAATGACGACACGGCTCATGTGTTTTTCGTCTGACGCTGAAGATCTGCGCGCATGGAGCCAAAGACTTATACCGTACGCTGCCCCCCTGTTCGGGCGGCCTTGAAACAAACCCTGGGGAGAAACCACCGCGATGCCTACGCCTGACGCCGAACGGATCGAACGGATGCTGGCCCGTGACGAAATCCGCGAAGTGCTTTCCCGCTACGCGCGCGCGGTGGATCGCGGCGACGGCCCGCTGCTGAAGTCCTGCTATCACCCGGATGCGATCGAAGAGCACGGCGGCAACTACACCGGCAACGCGTTCGAGTATGTCGATGCAGCACTTCCGCGCATCGAGAAGCTCGGCGCGATGCAGCATCTGCTCGGCACCAGCCACATCGAGTTCGATGGCGACAAGGCCAGCGTCGAGACGTACCTCTGGACCTTCCTGCGCGGGAAGAACGATGCGGGGGATCTCGACACCTTTACGGGGGGCCGTTTGCTCGACAAATTTGAGCGTCGCCGTGGCGCGTGGAAGATCGTCCACCGCAAGACCATCTTCGACTGGAACCGCGACACAAAGTCGAGCGAAGGCTGGGTGGGCGGCATGTTCACTCCAGGCAAGCCCGGCATGCTTCAGGGCAGCAAGGGCCGCAAAGATCCGTCCTACGGAATCTTCTAAGCACGAGGCGCGCGCATGAGCTCCAAGTCGGCGCCCTTCCGGGAGACGTTCTTCGTCTCGTCGCAGATGCAGGTCGAGACGCGTGCCGATGGCTCCATCACGGTCACGCCGGTTCTTGCACTCGATCCGTTCAAGCCGAACATCCCTGAGGAACTGGCCGACTGGTCCGCGAAGATTCCCGAGCACACTTACCTCGCGCAGCGGCCCAAAGGCGGCGGTCCGTGGATCAGGCAGACTTACGCGGAGACGAAGCGACAGTCGGATGCGATCGCGCAGTGGCTTCTTGATCTCAAGATCGAGCCGGGCCGTTCCCTGCTGATTCTGTCGGGCAACTCCATCGCCCATGCGACGGTGAAGTTTGGCGCGATGACCGCGCATGTTCCGGTCTGCCCGGTCAGTGTTAACTACTCGCTGATGGGCGGCGACTACGGCCGTTTGAAGCACGTCATCAAGCTGGTGAAGCCCGCGGTGGTGTTCGCCGAATCGGCCGCGATGTTCAAAGCTGCGCTCGAGACCGTCGACTTCGGAGATGCGGTGATCGTCACCGACGATCCTGCAGCGTTGGAGCGTCCCGCCACGCCGCTCGCGGCCATCCTCAAGACGCCGGTCACGGAGGCGGTCGCGAAGGCGATCGAAACCCTCGATCCCGATGCGCCGTCGGCATACATGCTGACGTCGGGTTCGACCAGTCTTCCTAAAGCCGTTGTCCAGACCCAGCGCATGATTACGGCGAACCTCGCTCAGGGACGTCAGGTCCTCGGACCCACGGCAGGCTGGAGCGATGTGATGCTCGACTGGCTGCCGTGGAATCACGTCTCGGGCGCGTTCACTCAAATGGGGGTGCTGACCAGCGGAGGCACGCTCTACATCGACGGTGGTCTGCCCATCCCCGGACGCTTCCAGGAATCGCTCGACAACCTGAAGGAGATCGCGCCGGCCTTCTACGTGAACGTTCCGCTCGGCTACACGCTGCTGGCGGATGCGCTGGAAAAGGATCCCTCTCTGCGCGAAGCGGCGTTTCGAAACATGCGCCTCGCGCTCTACGGCGGCGCGGGACTGCCGCAGGCGCTCTACGACAAGCTGCAGGACATAGCGGTCGCCACGATGGGGAAGCGGGTTTTCTTCACCACAGGCTATGGCGCCACCGAGACGACGTCTGGTTGTATGTCGATCTATTTCCCGACCGAAGAAGTCGGCATCGGATTGCCCATGCCCGGCCTCACCGTGAAGCTCGTGCCGAACGGTCCGCGCTATGAAGTACGCATGCGCGGCCAGATGATCATGTCGGGTTACCTTTCGAATCCCGACGCTAACCGTGACATCTTCGATGAAGAAGGGTTCTATCGAACGGGCGACACCGCGCAGTTCCACGATCCCACTGACATTCACAAAGGACTGAAGTTCGCCGGCCGTCTCGCTGAGGACTTCAAGCTGTCGAGCGGAACCTGGGTGTCCGCGGGACGGTTACGTCCGCAGATCCTTGAAGCGTTCGCTCCGTTGCTTGCGGATGTTCTGGTAGGGGGCGAGGGACACAGTTACGTCGCATTGCTGGCCTGGCCCAGTGCCGCAGGAAAGGCGATGGGCGAAGCACTTCCCGCACAGATCGCCGAGCGATTGGCGACCTTCAACACGAGTCGTGGCGTGACCGAACGCGTTGAGCGCATCCTTCTTCTCGAAGAGCCTCCGCGCGCGGATGCCCACGAAGTGTCAGACAAGGGCACGATCAATCAAAGGGTCGCTCTGGCTCGTCGCGCGAAAGACGCGCAGCGCCTCTACGCGGAACCACCTCACCCCTCGGTCATTCTTCCAACCGCCAGCAAGTAGGAATCCATGAACCTCTCCGAGTTCCCCAAAGAGATTGTGCAGATGCTGGACCGCCAGCAGATCGAGGACGTCCTCACGCGCTACAGCCGCGCGGTCGATCGCGCCGAGCTGGGCCTGCTGAAGTCCTGCTATCACGAGGGTGCGACCGAGGATCATGCTGGCGTCTTCAAAGGAACTGCGGCCGAGTACATCGAAAACCTCGCGCCCATCCTGCCCCGCGCGGGTGTCATGAACCACATGGTCATGAACGTCTTGGTCGAGTTCAACGAGACCGACCCGAACGCGGCCAAGGTCGAGGCTTACATTCTGGCCTTCAGCCGAATGAAGAAGGACGGCGAGAAGTTCGACACCCTCACTCTGGCTCGCTCGGTCGATCGCTTCGAGAAACGGGACGGGCGCTGGGCCATCGCGGTCCGTCGTCTGTGCTTCGAATGGAACCACGAGATGCCCATGCTGGAGAGCTGGGGACGCGGTCTGATGATCGCCGACCCCAAGGTCCTGGTCCGCGGAGGCAAGCATCCGAACGACATCGTCTATCGCGATTAAGAGGACACCGACATCATGGATATCAACGGTTGTGTCGCCATCGTCACCGGAGGCAATCGCGGGATCGGCGAGGGCTTCGTGCGGGTGCTGCTCGCATCTGGTGCATCGAAGGTCTACGTCGGATCGCGTGATCCGAAGGCCGCCTCTCACCTTGTTGAAGAGTTCGCGGGACGGTGTGAAGCGGTTGAACTCGACGTCACCGATCACGCCGAAGTCGCGGCGGCCGCGGCGAAGTGCACCGACGTCAATCTAGTGATTAACAATTCGGGTGCTTTCAACAACAAGACTCTGATGACGGCTCCCGACCTGAGCAGCGCGCGTGAAGAGATGGAAGTGAACTACTTCGGCGTCCTCGCCATGTGCCGCGCCTTTGCGCCGGTCCTTGGCAAGAATGGTGGAGGAGCCATCGTCAACGTGCTGTCGGCGGCGGCGATCGTGAGTATTCCAGGCATGGGAGGCTATCCGCCATCGACGTCAGCCGCGCGGTCTTTGTCCACCGCGGTGCGAGCCGAACTCGCCGATCAGGGCACCCAGGTTCACGCGCTCATCGTCGGCTCCGTCGACACCCGCATGGCTGCTCATGTCGCCGGAGCCAAAGAGACGCCGGAAGACATCGCACGCGCGGGGCTCAGGGCGGTGAAGCACAACATCGACGAGATGGACACCGATGCCATGGCCATCGAGGTCCGTGCGAGCCTGGCCCTCGATCCCAAGGCGGTCGAACGCCGTTTCGCCAAGTCGCTGAAGGTCCAACCCAACACGGGTCGATAGGTTGCCGCCCGCCCCCCCGACTGTGGTCAACTTCGTTCATGCGGGCCTTGGGCTGAAGAGCCCCCCGATCGTTCTTTGGTTTCTTCCGTTCCCTCCGCGACTGAGCCCATGAAAATCACCAAACTCCCGCCGATCCGCAGCACCCTCAGACCGTCCACCCATCCTTATCTCAATGGCGCGTGGACGCCGCAGCATGAGGAAGTGGACGCGTACGACCTGGATGTGGTTCAGGGCACGCTGCCCAACGATATCGACGGCATCTACCTCCGCAACACGGAGAACCAGGTGCACGAGCCGCTCGGAAAGTTTCATCCGTTCGACGGCGACGGGATGATTCATCAGATCGACTTCCACGGCGGCAAGGTTTCGTACCGCAACCGATTCGTGCGCACGCGGGGCTTCGAGATCGAACAGGAAGCCAACCAGTCGTTCTGGGGCGGGCTTGCTGATCCGGTCGGCACGTCGCTTCGCCCGGGCTTCGGCGCGCACGGCGAACTGAAGGACTCCGCCAGCACCGACGTCATCGTGCATCAAGGCATAGCCCTTACCACGTTCTATCAGTGCGGCGAGGCGTATTGCCTCGATCCGGTCACCCTGGAACCGCTTGGCGTGGCGCCCTGGGCCCCGCTCGAAGGCGTCTCCGCGCATCCCAAGGTGGATGACCGCACCAAAGAGCTGATGTTTTTCAACTACTCCAAGCACGCGCCGTTCATGCATTACGGAGTGGTCGAC
>JBDSLN010000039.1:0-8774 GCA_039916365.1 Vicinamibacteria bacterium | reverse complement strand
GCCCTGGCGAAGGCGCAAGGCTTCTCGCTCGTCGGGATATCGCGGGCAGTGCACCCCGGCACGGTTTACGTCTTCGAAGCGCTTGGGCATGTCGGCGTGCGCCAGCCCACGGACTGACGCACGTCGGTCGGCCTACTTGGAGAGAGTCCGCCGCACCGCATCGCCCCAGCCGGCGTAGAGGGACTCGCGCTTGGCCGCGTCCATGGAAGGCGTGAAGGTCCGATCGAGCGCCCATAGACGCTGGATGTCGTCCTCGTCGGCCCACACTCCGGTTGCGAGGCCGGCGAGGTAGGCGGCGCCGAGCGCCGTAGTCTCGGCGACCACAGGACGCAGCACCTTCGCGCCGATGATGTCCGCCTGGAACTGGAGCAGCGAACCATTGCGAGTGGCGCCGCCATCCACGCGGATCGACTCAAGGGCCAGCCCTGAATCCTTGCGCATCGCTTCGATGACGTCTCGTGACTGATAGGCAATTGAATCCACCGCCGCGCGGGCGATGTGCGCGCGCGTGGTGCCACGGGTGAGACCGAAAATCGCGCCGCGGGCGCTCGAGTCCCAATACGGAGCGCCGAGGCCGACGAACGCGGGAACCATGTACACGCCGCCGCTGTCTTCGACGCTGCCGGCGAGCGTCTCGACTTCGCCTGACGTCGCGATGATCTGGAGCGAATCGCGCAACCATTGCACCACCGCGCCCGCGATGAACACCGAGCCTTCAAGTCCATAGGTCGTCTTGCCGTTGATGCGCCATCCGACGGTGGTGAGCAGACCGTTCTTCGACGGCTTCGGCTTATCGCCGGTATTCATCAGTAGGAAGCAGCCAGTGCCGTACGTGTTCTTGGTCTCGCCCGGCTTGAAGCAGCATTGACCGAACGTCGCGGCCTGCTGATCCCCCGCGATCCCCGCGATGGGAATACGCGATCCGAAAAGCGCTTCGTCGGTCTCGCCGACGACACCGCTCGAATCGACGATCCTCGGAAGCATGGCGCGCGGCACGCCGAGCGCCTTCATGAGTTCATCGTCCCACTGCAGCGTCTCGAGGTCCATCAGGAGTGTGCGGGAGGCGTTGGAGACGTCGGTCACGTGCACGCGTCCGCCGGTCAGCCGCCAGATCAAGAAGGAATCCACGGTGCCGAAAAGGATGTCGCCGCGCTCGGCGCGTGCGCGGAGGCCGGGCACGGTCTCCAGGAGATGCGCGATCTTGGTCCCGGAGAAGTAGGCGTCGAGGACGAGACCGGTCTTGCGACGGAACAACGGCTCGAGGCCGTCGGCTTTCAGCCGATCGCAGATGTAGGCGCTGACCCGGCTTTGCCAGACGATGGCGTTCGCCACTGCTTTGCCGGTGACCCGATCCCACAGCACCGCGGTCTCACGCTGGTTGGTGATGCCGATGGCGGAAATCTTCGACACGCTGGCCCGGGTGAGCGCCTCGCGCGCCGTCTGAAGCTGAGTGCTCCAGATCGCCTCGGGATCGTGCTCCACGTCACCCGGTTTCGGATAGATCTGCTCGAACTCGATCTGCGATGTGGAGAGCGGAAGCCCTTCGCGGCCGAAGACGATGGCGCGCGAGGACGTGGTGCCCTGGTCTAGCGCCAGGACGGCTGGGGTCGGCATGCGATGAATCTCCCTCGACTTGGTGAACGATCAGATTTCGACGCGCGTGTTCTTGTCGATCGCGAGGATAGACGCTCTCAACTCCTGCGACAGCGGCTTGGACTTCTGAAGATCGTAGTCGTAACAGACCACCACCGTCTTCGCCTCGGCCACCACTCGTCCATCGACCCGCGCCTGCACCGCGTACTCCAGCACCAGAGACGAGCGCTTCATCAGTCCCGTGCGGATGAAGACGTCGAGTTTTTCGCCATAGCTCACGGGCGAGCGGTAGTCGATTTCGGTCCGCGCGAGGATCATGTCGATCAAGGCGCCCGCGAAGACACCTGGGCCCGGCTCATGGGACGCGCCGCCCCTCTGCGGCAGACCGGGATGCGTCTTCTGTCCCGTGACGTGGATCCAGTACGCGATGCGCGCGGTCTCGATCCATTTCAGATAGACGACGTTGTTGACGTGGCCCATCGCGTCGAGGTCGCCGAAGACCGCCTCGACGTCGTGAGAGTAGTGGTATCCGTTCACAGGATCTTCTTCCCGAGGAGCGAGCACAAAAGCTCGACTCCGAGCTTTGCCGTCTGATTCGCGCGATCGAGAATCGGGTTCACTTCGACCAGTTCCACTGAGCAAATGCGATTGGTGTCGGCCAGCATTTCCATGGCGAGGTGCATCTCGCGATAGCTGATTCCGCCCGCGCTGGGCGTGCCCACGCCGGGCGCCTCCTCGGGATCGACCGCATCGAGGTCGATCGAGACGTGAATGCCGGCGGTGCCATTCATGGCGCGCTGAATCGCCGCTTCCATCACGGCGCGCATGCCGCGTTCGTCGATGTGTCGCATGGTGAAAGCACCGATGCCGACGTGCTCGACGTTTGCGCGTTCCTTCAGATCGACGGAGCGCAGACCGATGATGGCGGCTCGTTCGCCCTCGATCATCGGACCCTTCGCGTCGTTGATCGACAACAGATCCTTCGCGCCAAGACCAAGACACACCGCCATCGGCATGCCGTGGATGTTGCCGGAGGGGGATGTTTGATCGGTGTTGGCGTCGGCGTGAGCATCGAGCCAGATCAGGCCGGCCTTCTGCTTCGCCCGGCGGAAATGCCGGGAGACACCCGCGATGGTGCCCATGGCGATCGAATGGTCGCCGCCGAGGATCACCGGCATCACACCTTCATCCATCGTCTTCGTGACGACGTCGCGGAGGGTGACGCAGGTGGCGCGGATTTCCTTCAAGTACTTCAGATGCGGATTCCCGGGATCGCGCGTCTCCGCGACATGCGCTTCGATGTCGCCAAAGTCTTCCACCTTGATGCCGAGGTCGCGCACCGCCTGATGGATGCCCGCCACCCGAAATGCGGAGGGACCCATGTCGACGCCGCGGTGACCGGCGCCCAGATCGAGGGGGGCTCCGATGATCCGGATTCTGCGGCCGTCTTTCGGAGCTTTCATGGGCGTTTCCTCTTAGGGCTGAATGTCGTGGACGCGGAGGAGTTCGTCGCTCGGCATAGGGCGGCCCAGCAGATGGCCTTGAAGGAGGTCGCAACCATGTTCTTCGAGAAACGTCTTCTGGAACTCCGTTTCGATGCCTTCGCCGACCACTTCAAGGTCGAGCTGATGAGCCAGCGCGATGGTGGCGGAGGCGATGGCCGCATCCACCTTGTCGGTCCCCACGTCGCGCACGAAGGAGCGGTCGATCTTGATTCGTTTGATGGGCAGGCGACGCAGAAGATCGAGCGAGGCGTAGCCCGTTCCGAAGTCGTCCAGGCTGATGGCCACTCCGAGAGCCACGAGTTCGCGCAGAGCTTCGATGGTGCGCTCCTGGCCCTGCAGCGCCGACGACTCGGTGACCTCGAGCTCGAGGGCTGACGCATCCAGCGCGGCCGCGCGCAGCGCGTTCGAGACAAGGCTCACGATGTTCGGCTCGCGAATCTGCGCGGCGGAAATGTTGACCGACACGCGCAGGGCGCGCCCGAGGGTGGCGCGGATCAGCGCGATGTCGACGCAGGCAGTCTGCAGCACGAACAGTCCGAGCGGCTGAATCAGACCGGTCGCTTCGGCGACCGGAACGAATTCGTCGGGCTCGCGCACCGAACCATCAGGACGACGCCATCGGACGAGCGCCTCGAATCCCACCAGATCTCCAGAATTCGCGCGGAAGATCGGCTGGTAGAAAAGCATGAACTCCTTGTGGGCGAGGCCTTCGTGCAGTTCGTTCTCCATCTCGAGAAGGTGAATCGCCGCGCGGTTCATGGCCGGATCGAAGAGCTGTAGACGATCGCGTCCGGCGTCCTTCGCGCGGTACATCGCGGTGTCGGCGCTCTTCACCAGGGTCTGCACGTCCTCGCCATCCTGAGGCCCAATCGCGATGCCGAGGCTGGTGCTGACGCGCAGCTCGCGCCCCGCCACGAGAAAGGGCTGTCGCATAGCCTCAAGCAGCTTCACTCCCACGCGGGTCGTATCTTGCGACTTGAGCCCGGGGAGAAGGACCGCGAACTCATCACCGCCCAGGCGCGCCACGGTGTCGGAACCGCGAAGGACTTCGCGCAGCCGCTCCGCGCTCCGGAAGATGAGTTGATCGCCCGCGTCATGTCCCAGCGAGTCGTTGACGTTCTTGAAGCGGTCGATGTCGAGAAGGATCACGCCCACCGTGCTGCCATCGCGCTGCGCGAGTGCGAGTGCACCGGCCGCGCGATCCACGAATAACGCGCGATTGGGCAGGTCGGTGAGCGCGTCGTGAAACGCGACGTGGCGGGTCCGATCCTCGGCCTCTTTGCGGTTGGTGATGTCGTAGACCGTCGCAAGAATGGAGGTCTCGCCATCAAGCTCGATCGCCGACTCGGTGACTTCAAACCAGCGAACCGCTCCTTGTCGATCAATCATCCGGAGTTCGAAGCTTCCTTCGACCGCGCCGTTCTTCGAGCGATCGCGCCCGATGGCGGGTGCGCGATCGTCGGGGTGCACGGTCGCCCAGAAAGACTGGTCGAGAATCTCGCCGAACACGTCCGTGGCCCATCGATTCGCGAACACGACCCGGTCCTCGCGACGGATCAGGAGTCCGCACGCGGCGCCTTCCGCGAAAGCACGGAAGCGCATCTCGCTTTCCCGAAGCGACCGCTCCGCGGTGCGTCGTGTCGTGGCGTCCCGGAAGCTCCACACGCGGCCTTTGATGTCGCTCTTTGGGCCGAGGGGCCGAGAGAATCGTTCGAAGATCCGGCCGTCCTTCAAGGCGATCGTCTCGAAACTTTCGTCTTCAGGATGCTCTTGAAGTTCGCGAACCCGGTTGCGCACGGCGTCCGCGTCCACGACCTGGTTGAGAACGGATGCGAGAGCGGCCTCTTGCTGGTACTCGATGGTGCCGAGCGGCAGGTTCCACATGGAGGCGAACATGTCGTTCCACGCGAGGATTTTTCCGCCGCGATCGAGGACGAGAAGGCCATCGCCGGTGGAATTGATGATGGAGGATAAAAGCCCCGTTGACACCCCGGGAGCTTCTGCGCCGTCGTGCAGACCGAGCTCGGCCCTGGTTGGGATGGGGCCGCTCGGCCCCTTCCATATGGCTGGCTTCGATCTATCCGCCACGGGCGTGGTCTATCGGGGCTTCAGGAGCTGGCCAAGGAGGCTCGCTCCCATCGACGCGAGGTCGGAACCGGCGGCCGCGTTGTTGCTCGCGGCCGGAGTGCCCGAACGAGCCGAGGCTAACAGGCCTGACAGCATGTCCATGGCCGAAGGCGCCTGATCACGCAGCGACTTCTGTTCGCCGAAGAGCACGCCGGCGAGGCCCGCGGCGTCGAAGCCTGCCGTCTGTTTCTTGCGTCCCAGTTGCGCCATCACCAGCGGAGCCAGAATGGCCAGGAGCTTTCCAGAAGACGCCGTGTCGAGCCCCACGCTCTGGCCAAGGCCCTGTGCGACATTCGCTTGCTGGCCGCCGAAGATGTGACCAAGGATGTCGGCGCCGCCTGCGGTTGCGTGACCTCCGCTCACAAACCCCATCAAGTCGTCCAGCACGGAGCCATCATGGTTCCGATCGAGCGCCGAAAGCAGGGACGAAGCGCCCTGCCCATTCGCGACGTTGTTGGACAGGCTCTGGATGAGAAGCGGGAGGGCGACGGCGATCGCGGCCTGCGCCGTCTGGGGACTAACCCCGATCTGCTTCGCGATCCTCTCGAGTGCTGGACCCGAAAGCTGCGCGAGCAGGGATTGGACAATGGAAGGCATCAGGGCTCCGTGATCAGAGGAAGGGGGACGTGCCTTCGGCCGGGAAAATCCCGCCGACGTGGCCCCACGCCCGGCCCTAATCTACGCCTGAATCCCAACGTCTGGGTGAGAGAATCTCCCGTGCGCCGAAGATTCGGATGGTGGATCGGACCAGCACTCGGCGTCCTGCTTTGGAGCGCTCTGGATGCGCGTCCAGGACAGGCCGCGTCCGTGCCCCCCAGGTACCGATTCCGCACCTTCCAGGAGGGCCGCGTGAAGGTTCACTTCCACACGGAGGTCGAGGCCCCCGCGCGCCGGACAATGTCCTTGATCCTGGAGATCCTTCCCAGACTCGAGTCGCGCTACCGCGTGACGATTCCCAGCCTGGATGTGGTTGTGCAGGACGCCCTCGATGCCCCAAACGGCCTCGCGACTTCGTTCCCCTATCCCCTCGTCGAGATCCGGACCGCCAGTTTTGATGGCGCTGACTCCGGCCCGACCGAGTCCTGGCTGCGCATGGTGGTGACGCATGAGCTGACCCACATCGTTCACATCGAGCAGGCGCGCGGAATCTACGGTGCGGGACGAAGGGTTTTTGGACGCGCTCCATTCCTTTTTCATGATGCGCTTCAGCCCACGTGGTTCATCGAAGGGCTGGCAGTTCGGGAAGAGACGCGCGGCACCGCGTTTGGTCGCGGCCGACACACGTTCACGAAGATGTTGGTGGACGAAGCGGCGCGCAGCGGTCAGCTTGGCCGGCTCGATCAGGCGACCCTCGGGCTCGACCTCTGGCCGCTCGGCAACGCCCCCTACCTTTTCGGAGAGGAGTTCCTGGCGTGGCTCGAGGGCAAGTTCGGAGAAGGTGCGGCGCGCGACGTCGCCCTCTCGCATGGACGAAACCTCCGGCCGTATTTCGACAGCCGAACATTCAGAGAGGTCACAGGCATTGGCTTGAGTGTTCTGTGGCGTGATTTCGCGAGGGAACGCAACCGCACCGCCTCGGCGAGCGGCGATGCTATCCAGCCGAAGCTTCTGACCACGCGGGCGGTCCTTCAAACGGCGCCTCGCATTTCGCCTGACGGTGTGTGGATCGCCTACACGAGCCGTGCGTTGGACCGGATGGGTGAGATCCGCCTTATGGCAAAGGACGGCACGTCAGACCATCGGCTCACCTGGCGCCTCTCCGGATCCGCTTTGTCCTGGTCCCGCGACGGCCGCTTCATCGTGTTCGATGAGACCAACGTCGTCCGCAAGTTCGAGTCCAGGTCGGACCTGCACCGCGTCAACGTGGCCACGGGACGTCGTGAGCGATTGACCAGCGGACTGCGCGCCAGCGATCCCGACGTCGGCCCAACCCAGGCAGACCCGTCGCCGATTGTGTTTGTGCAGCGGTTTCCTGATCGCACGGAACTTCGCTGGCTGACCCCGGGGGGGGCGCGCCGGGTCCTGACGACATCGACGGCCGGAACCGAATGGTCGCATCCGCGCTTCTCTCCCCAAGGCGATGCCGTGGTTGCCGCGCGGATGGTCGACGGATTCCTGGATCTGGTTCTGGTGGATCCCTCGAGCGGTGCCGTCACCGAACTAACGCACGACCGCGCCGTGGACGCGGAGCCCGCCTGGCTGGACAACGAGACGATTGTTTTCCGCTCCGATCGAGAGAACGAATCCTTCCGGCTCTTCATGGTGAACCGAGATGGCACGAGCCTGCGCAGACTCTCCGCTTCGCCGGACAACGCTTTCGCCCCGGAGCCCGATGCCGGAACTCGCAGCGTGTTCTTCGCGCACTATGGAGCAAAGGGCTACGACATCGCTCGGGCTCCCTTGGCCGAGGGCGTTGCGGTGGGCGCATTTGTCGATCCTTTCCCGATTGCACAGCCCGAGCCGGAACCGTACCCAGGACTATCGAAACCGTACTCCGCCGTCGCCGCCCTGGGTCCGCGGTTCTACACTCCCTTCACCGAAGTCCATTCGGACGAGTGGCGCCTGGGTCTCGCCACCGCTGCGGTCGATCCGTTGTTCCGAGTGACCTACGGCCTGCTCGCTTCGATCGGCGCCGAAACGCACAAGCCGAATGCCCTTGGATACGTCCGCTACGATCGATTCCTTCCCTCCTTCACGGCGCTCGCTCGCGTGGACTTTTCACCTTCGAGCTTCGGGGTCACGAGGACCACCGAAGGCCGACTGTCCATGGACCTGCCCCTCGAACGCTCTGTGCTTCGGTCCCAGACCATGAATGTCACGGTCCGTCGCCGCCGCGAGACGGACTCAACCGCATCTCTCGACAGCGGGACCGCGGCGCTTATCTGGCAGCTCGATTCCACGAAGACCTATCCGATGTCCATCTCTCCCGTGGACGGTTTCCGCATACGAGGTGCTGCGACTCGGGAACTCAAAGCGCTCGGAAGCGACCTCGCCTTCGGCAAAATCATCGCCGACGCCCGCGCGTACGCGAGGCTTGGCTCGACCGTGGTGGCGCTCCGGCTGGGCGGTGGCTGGACCTATGGCCCACACGTGCCGGGGAATGCCTACTCCGTGGGCGGTCTTTCAAGCCCGGCCCTTCTGGACCCGGTCGGGGATGAGCCCGCGGTGTTGCGCGGGTTCGACGCTCCCGACCCGCGCGATGTCTCCCGCTTTGGGCGGAAGCTCGCCTTTGGAAATCTGGACTGGCGTATCCCTCTCTCGCACCCGCAGCGTGGCTATCGCGCGTTCCCGTTCTTTGTGCGCCACCTTCGCCTGACCGCGTCGCTTGATTCCGCCGTGATCGGTGAGTCCACGCTCGATTTCCGCTCGGCGCGGTTTGGCGCGTCGATCGGACTCGGGGCGGATTTGTTTGTAGGCCATCGTCTGCCCGTGACCCTTCAGGGGGGGCTCGGCCAGGGCCTCAACCGCGATGGGCGCACCGTGCCGTGGTTCTCGATCGGCTTCCCGTTTTGACGAACGATCGATCTGACGCGTCGGTCGGTCGCCGTT
>JBDSLN010000038.1:0-6772 GCA_039916365.1 Vicinamibacteria bacterium | reverse complement strand
GGACGGCTCCTTGTGGCTCGAAGGTCCGGGCGGGTGCGCTCACCCGTGACGTCGGCAGTTCTGAACGCGCCTACCGCGGCGCTTCCGCTCGCCGCGAAGCCAGGCCTCCAAGACCTCAAGGACCGGTTCGGTCGGACCATCAACTATCTTCGGATCTCGGTCACCGATCACTGCAACCTTCGCTGCGTGTACTGCATGCCGCTCAAGGGCCTGACCTTCGCGCCTTCCGCGGAACTGCTGCAGGCGGCCGAGATCGAGACGGTGGTGCGCGCTGCCGTGTCGGTGGGATTTCATAAATTCCGTTTGACCGGCGGAGAGCCGACGCTCCGCGCGGACCTGGTCGACATCACGAAGCGCATCGCATCGGTCGAAGGCGTCGACGATCTCTCGATGACCACCAACGCGATCCTGCTTCCGCGCCTGGCTCCCGCACTCAAGCAGGCGGGGATGACCCGACTGAACATCCATGTGGACACGCTTGACGCGGAGCGCGTGAAACGTCTGATGAGGTTCTCCTCGAAAGATGAGATCGAAGCGGGAATCCAGGCGGCCGAGGACGCGGGTTTCACACCCATCAAGCTGAACTGTGTGGTGACGCGCGACTTCAACGAGCTGGACGTGGTCGATCTGGTGCGACGCGCCATCGACCGTGACTGGCATGTCCGTTTCATCGAACTCATGCCGCTCGGGGGGGGCGAGCCTTCGCGGGTTGCCCTGTCGAACTATGTTCCCACCAAGGAAACCAGGGCCCGTATAGAGGCGGCTTTGGGTCCGTTGATTCCTCTGCCGATCACCAACTCCGCCGATGAGTCGCGCAACTTCCGTTTCGAGCATGGCCGCGGCGTGGTTGGTTTCATCTCACCGGTGAGCGAGCCGTACTGCGCAGGTTGCAATCGCATGAGGCTGACCGCGGACGGAAGATTCCATCTGTGCCTTCTCAACGATGACGAAATGGATGTGAAGCGCGTGATCCGCGAAGGTGGCGGAGTGGAGGCGGTCGCGGCGATTCTGGGCAAGGCGGTCGCGGCCAAGCCGACGGGGCACCGGCTGGACGAGGGGCTCTCGACCGAAGACCGCTCCATGTTCCAGATCGGCGGCTGAGGTGACCAGGCTGCGATGACGCCGGATCGATCTGACTCAAGACTTGGATTCCTTGAGACGGATCTCGCGCAGGTTCTCGACGCCTCGCCCCTGAGCCTGCTCGTCCTGCAAGGCGGCCGGCTGGTGTTCGCCAATGCGCGAGCGTTGCGATCCCTCGCCCTCACCCTCGAGTCGGCGATCGGGAGCGATCCTTCCCTGGCCATCATCGACGAAGGAGCCAGAGAGCGAGCGCGGGATCGGTCTCGGCGAGCTGAGGCGGGCGAGCCGCAGCCTCCCATCGTTTATCAAACGCTCCGGGCAGATGGAAAGCGGGTGTGGGCACGCGTCGAGTCGACTCCCTGCGTCTTCGGCGGCAAGGCCGCTTCCCTGTTGATCGCCCAGGATGCGACCGATGAGGTGGAGGCAAGCCTTAGCCTGCGCGAGAGCGAGGAACGTTATCGGCGTCTCTTTGAAGACTCACCCCTCGGCATCGCCATCAGCCGCGACGGAACCCTCCTGCTCGCGAATCCAGCACTTGCCCGTCTGGCCGGTGCGCCATCGACCGAGGCGCTCGCCGGATTCTCGCTCCTTAAGTTTGCGGAGCCGGCCGTTCGCGATGCCACCCTGATGCGACTGATGAACGTCCAGGGGGGCAGCGATGTTCCGCAGATCTCGCGCCGGCTAAGGAACCTGCAAGGACGCGAGATCCAGATTGAAGTGATCAGCAAGCCGTTCGTTCACGAGGGCAAGCCTGCGGTGCTGACTCTTGTGATCGATGCCACCGCGCGCAACGTCGCCGAATTGAAGGCGCAGCAAAGCGAAGACAAATATCGGCATCTCCTCGAGAGTTCGCCAAACGCTCTGGTGGTCACGCGCGACCGCAAGATTCTCCTCTCGAACTCGATGTTCGCCCGCTTCACCGGCGTTCCTTCCCCGGACGCCCTCACCGGCCGGAATCTCATCGATTTCGCGCCGCCTGAGGACCGCGCGGAGACGGAGGCCCGTCTGAAGGCCGTGGACCTGGGGGAACGCGCGCCCTGGATAGAAGCGGAAGTTCTGAAGGCGGACGGAACGCTTTATCCGGTGGAGGCCCAGAGCGAGCCGTTTGAATACGAAGGTGCGCACGCCATCCTGACCATCATGCGCGACATTTCCGATCGAAAGGCGATGGAGGCGACCAGACGCCAGGTGGGTGCCGCGGCGCGCGAAACCGAAGACCGTTACCGCGCGCTCGTCGATGGCCTTCCCGACGGGGTGACCCTGCACACGGGCCGCACGCTGATGTTCGCCAACGAGTCGATGGCGCGTTTGCTGGGCGTGAGTCACGCGCAGGAACTGGTGGGGCGTGATCCCCTTGAATTCGTCGGGCCCGAAGAACTGCAGAGCATCCTTGAACTTCTCACCCGCGTGGAGGCGGGTGAGCTGATGCCCACGCGACAGTTCAATCTGCGCCGCACGGACGGCGCGCGGATCCAGGTGGAGGTCGTGTCGCGTCAGGTGAAGTTCGGCGACAAGCCCGCGGTGCAGAGCCTCATCCGCGATGTCACCGAACGCAAACGCGCGGAGCGTTCGCAGGCCGCGATCTATCGGATCGCCGACGCGTCCGCCCGCGCCGAAAGTCTCTTCGAATTGCTCGAAGCCGTTCACTCCGCCGTGGGCGATCTGATGGATGCTCGCAACTTCTTCATCGCCTTGAAGGATGCGTCGGGAGAGAACTTCACTTTTCCCTACCTTCGGGACGAGCTCTTTCCGGTCCTGACCCCAGTTCCGATCGCAAACACCCTGAGCGGTTATGTCCTCGGTCGGGGCGCGCCCCTGCTTCTGAACCAGGGCGATATGAATGCTCTCCACGAAGACGGCGTGCCGGTTTATGGGCCAAAGGCGGTGAGCTGGATTGGCGTGCCGCTCATCGCCCGAGATTCCTCGTTCGGAGTTCTCGTCGTTCAGAGCTACCGAGAGGAAGTCCGCTACTCGGATGCCGACCGGGATCTGTTGAGCTACGTCTCGCGGCACATCGCTGAGGCCATCGAGCGGCAGCGCAAGGAAGATCAGATCGAACACCTGGCCTTTCATGACGGCCTGACCGGTTTACCGAACCGGCTGCTGTTCGAGGACCGCTTGACCAACGCGGTGGCGCAGTCCGAAAGGCGCCAGGCGCCACTGTCGATTCTGTTCGTGGATCTTGATCGCTTCAAGGTCATCAACGACTCCCTTGGCCATCCGATCGGCGACGAAGTGCTGAAGATCGCGGGCGCGCGGCTTTCGGAATCTCTCCGAGACGGCGACTCACTCGCGCGGCGTGGCGGCGATGAGTTCCTCGTACTCCTGCCGGATACACCGCCCACAGGGGCGGCACAGGTAGCCCAGAAGCTGATCGAGTGTATCCGTGCGCCCATGCAGTGCGGCGGCCACGACCTGACGATCTCGGCGAGTTGCGGGATCGCGGTCTTTCCGGAGAACGGAAACGATGCCGAGAGTCTTCTGAAAGCGGCAGACATCGCGATGTATCGGGCGAAGGAGAGCGGCCGCGATGCGTACCGGCTCTTCAATCCCGAGATGAACGCCGCGGCCCAACGACGCCTCACCGTGGAGACGACGCTGCGCCGCTCGATCGCGACTCGAGAAATCGGTCCCCACTTTCAGCCCATCGTCAATGCAGCCACCGGCGCCATTGTTGCTGCCGAAGCACTGCTCCGCTGGAGTCCGTTCTTGGCCGGCACGATGCCGCCGAAAGAGTTCATTCCGGTCGCGGAACAAAGCGGCCTGATCGTATCTCTCGGCGCCTTCGTCATGAGGGAAGCGCTGGCCCACGCTCGTGAGTGGCCGACGTCGCAGGGCACGCTGATGCGAGTCTCGATCAATCTGGCCGCGCGGCAGGTTCAGGATCCGCTGTGCGTGGAATTGATTCTCGAATTGCTGCGGGACGCTTCGTTTCCTCCAGGTCGCCTCCAGCTTGAGCTGAGCGAATCCACCCAACTCACAGAAGACGTGGCCGCCGTCGACCGCCTGCGCGCGTTGAAGGCTGCGGGCATCAGCATCGCGATTGACGACTTCGGAGTGGGGTATTCCTCACTGTCCCGTTTGCGTGACCTGCCCTTCGACACGTTGAAGATCGACGGATCGTTCATCAAGGACATCTCCACGGATGAAGGCAGTGGGGCGGTGGCGGGTGCGGTGATTTCTCTAGGCCATCACCTCGGCCTAGAAGTCATCGCAGAAGGTGTTGAGACGGAGGCGCAGAAGAAGCACCTTCTGGCCCGCGGCTGTTCGCTGATGCAGGGCTACCACTTCGCGGCCGCCATGCCTTCGGCAGTGTTTGCCGCATGGGTGCGTCAGCGCGATCGCGACGGCGTTTGACCCATCAGACCTGTCCGCGGGAGACCTCCGCAGAAACACAACAAAAGGGCCTTGGCAGGGCTTCCCACCCTAGAAGTTGTGTCCTAAGATACGAGTCCGTGAAGGTCATCAGGGCGTTTTTGTCGGACCACGAAGCAGGGGAGAAAGCATGATGCAATGTCCTGCGTGCTCGGCGCCGCTCGCCTCCGGCGAGGCGCGCTGTCTTACCTGCCACGCTCTCGTGAACCCTCCGACTGATGGCGCGGGTGCCCTTGCGCCGCGCCTCGTGACGCCGCAGAGCATTGAGGGAATCGCCCTGGGTTGGGACAATTCAACCTCCCCTCGTCTCGCCGAAGCTAAGCCAGCGGATGTTCGCCGTTCGGCAGACGAGGCCTGGCGCCGCGAAGTCCTTGAGCGCGTCCGCAAGCGCCGGCAGGTGCGCACGCATGCCCTGCCTCTGTTTGTCGAAGGGCAGACCCCCGTTCCTGAGATGCAGCCGGAAGCGCAAACGCCTGTACCTGCGGATTCCGTGGTTGGAGCGGTTGCGGAGCGGGTGTTGAGCGACCAGATTCTCGAGGAAATGGATTCGTTGGCCGGGGCCAACTCCAGCATTGCCCCGCCTCCGCCCGACCTTCTGGCGTCGCTTGACGTTCCCCTTAACCCCTCGCCCGAGGATCCTTTCGACCTGCAGCTTCGCCCAAGTGAGTCTGCCGCGATATCGAACCCGCGGGTGGAGCTTCCCAGCCAAAGCCTGGTCGAGCGAGCCCGTCCCGCTCTCGTGGCCGGTCAGGGTACGCGTTCGCTTGTGGCCGACCTTCCGTTGGTTGAGCCCAGCCGCGTGGTCGACCCTCTTACCTCCGAGCTTCCGAATCGCTCTGCATCGACGGCCAGCTCCCGCGCCGCGTCCATCAATGACCGGCTGCAGGCGGCCTTCATCGACGTCGGTGTCTGGTCTGCGATGACCGCGACCGCGTTCTATTTCGCGAGTCGTATTGCGCGGACTTCCATCATGGGGCTTGGTCCCGCTTGGCATGGCCTCGCGCTCTTTGGAACGGTGCTGGCCGCGGCGTACATGCTGTTCTTCGGGGGGCTCTCGGGAGCGACCCCGGGCAAAATCGCGTGTGGCCTGCAGGTGAAGCGGTATGACGGCACGTCGCTTGGCCCGCTCGCTTCGCTGGCACGCGGGGTCCTCGGCGTTTTCGGCGTGGTCCTTTTCGGCATCGGCATCTGGCCGGCGTTCTGGGACAAAGATCGCCGAACGCTGCACGATCGCGCCACCGACTCCCGCGTCACCACCGTCTGATCTGTCCGTCGTCGTTGCGCGATCCCGCCTGATGCGCGCCTGAGGTTTCAATGAGCCTCGATCGCCTCACCCTTGCCGCGTATCTCCAGGAGATCGAGCCTCGCATCGTCGGCCGCCGCATAGAGAAGGTTCGCCCCCACGGCAAGTCGGCGTTGAGGGTCGAGTTGTCGACGCGTGATGCCCTGTACCTCGATGTATCGAGACCGCTTTCCGGTTTGTGGTTGCTGTCGCGCGCCTGCGGTGTGCCTGATGATCCGCGTGACGTCGAAGGGCCGTCGCGGACGTCGGCGTTGCTCTTCAAAAAGCATCTGGAAGGGACACGCATCGATCGCCTCACGAGCGATAGGTCGCGGACCATCACGCTTGTGACGTCGCGTGCGACTGTGAGTCTTCAGCTAAGCGGCGCGGCTGATGCGGCCCTCGTGGTCGACGTCGAAGTCCTGGCCCATTTCGGAGCGGGGCAACGCCCCCCTGCCGTGGAGCAGCCCGGCGGTTCTGTGCCCGACGGTGATGCGGTGCGTTTCGTTCGCGAAATTCTCAGCTCACCGCGCGAGTCACAGCGGCAGACTCTGAACACACTGGACGCCGGTCTCCTCCCGCTTCTCAAACGATGGCCCGCAAGCGAGGCTGCGATTCATCGTCTCGCCGCCATCTTGAATGACAGCGCGCCGCGAGCGCCTTTCTTGTCTCCCGCACCCGGCGACGACGCAACAAATGCGGCGGCCTCTCCCATGCTCATGGCCTTCGAGCCGGATGGAGTCTCGCAAGCTCAGCCAGACTTTAGGGTGGCGGCCGAGCGTCTCTACACAGCACTGCGCCGCGCGGACCTGTTTCGTGATCGCCTGCAATCCAGGGTGGCCAGGTCTCGCGCGGAGGTCTCGCGCCTGTCCCGCCTGAAGGCGGCGCTTGAGCGGGATCGCGGTCGCTGGCCGGAGCCCGCCGACCTGAGGCGTCACGCGGAAGCACTCCTTGCCGCACCGACTGACCGACCGGGGTTGCCGCGCGGTCGCGACACCACCGTCATCACGATTCCCGATCCGCGCGGGGAGGCCG
>JBDSLN010000037.1:0-5316 GCA_039916365.1 Vicinamibacteria bacterium | reverse complement strand
ACGCGACTCCGCCCGCCGTCATCATTGACGAAGCGATCGAGATCTCGAAGCGCTACGGCGAGGCGGATTCGTCGTCGTTCGTGAACGGAATCCTGGATGCGCTAAAGCGCCGTTATCGCGATAAGACGAGCGCGTAGTTGCGCGACGAGCGAAGACGAATCAAAAGCGAGGCTTAAGTTGACTGACGAGACCGCAACTCCCACGGGGCCCGAGCCTGAACCGCCGGTTCCCGGCTGGCCGAAGGAATCCGGCGAGCGACTGGCGAAGATCAAGGCGCTAGAGGCGCTGGGAGAATCCGCCTATCCGACGAAGTTCAACCGGAGCCACTCGCTCGCTCCCGTCGTCGCCGAGTGGGGAAGTCTCACCGGAGAAGAACTGACCGCGAAGGGAATCGAAGTCAGCGTGGCCGGCCGCGTTCTCGCACGCCGTCCGTTCGGCAAGGCCGGCTTTGCCACGCTCAGTGATGGAGACGGGACGCTTCAGGCCTACGTACGCGCCGACGCGGTGGACGCGAGGTCGTACGAAATCTGGAATCTGGTCGATGTCGGCGATTTCATCGGGGTCACCGGGAAGCTCATGCGCACGCGCACGGGCGAGTTGAGCGTTCAGGCCGCGACGATCACGTTGTTGTCGAAAGCGCTCTTGCCCTTGCCCGAGAAGTGGCACGGACTGACCGACGTTGAAACGCGGTATCGCCAGCGCTACGTCGACATGGTCGCGAATCCCGAGGTGCGCAAGACGTTCGTGGCGCGCTCGAAGATGGTCGCATCGATCCGCCGCTTCATGGATGAACGCGACTACGTCGAAGTCGAGACTCCCATGATGCACCCGATCGCGGGCGGCGCGCTCGCCCGTCCGTTCGTGACGCATCACAACGCACTTGGCGTCGATCTCTTCCTGCGTATCGCCCCCGAGCTCTACCTGAAGCGCCTCGGTGTGGGCGGTCTGGAGCGCGTCTACGAGATCAACCGCAACTTCCGCAACGAGGGATTGTCCACTCACCACAATCCCGAGTTCACGATGCTCGAGTTCTACACCGCGTACTTCGACTGCCGCGACGTCATGGCGCTCACCGAGCAATTGATCGAGAACGCGGCGATCACGGCTACCGGCCGAACCGATGTGACCTGGGGAGAGACGGCGCTGTCGTTCAAGACGCCATTCGCGCGCATCCGCATGTCACAGGCGATTGCGACGGCCTTGACGCCGGCGCTCGGAACGACCGTGACGGTGGCGGATGTTGAGGACGCCGAGAAACTCAAGGCGATTGTCACCACAGACGCATTCGTGAAGGCGTGTCGCAAACACGGTGTAGCACCCGCTGACTATAAGAAGCGCTCGCACGGCAAGACGATCGAAGCGCTGTTCGGCGACTTCGCGGAGAAGGGTCTGATCCAGCCCACCTATGTTGTCGACTATCCAGTCGAGATCTCCCCACTCGCCAAGCGCCGGGCCGACAACCCTGATTTCGCCGATCGATTCGAGCTCTTCTGCTGCGGCATGGAGATCGCGAACGGCTTCTCCGAGTTGAACGATCCGCTCGAACAGCGTGCCCGTTTCCTGGAACAGATCGGAAGCCGCGAGGGCGGCGACGACGAAGCCCATCAGATGGACGAGGACTATGTCCGCGCCCTCGGCCACGGACTGCCGCCCACGGGCGGATGCGGCCTCGGCATCGACCGCCTCGCGATGCTGCTCACCAACTCCAAGTCCATCCGCGACGTCATCCTTTTTCCGCAGATGCGCCCCGAAGGCGGACGTAAAACCGACGCTTAGGGCCTGGCGGAGAGTGGGCGGCCTGGCCGCTTGGAGCGTTAAAATTTCGCAGTTTCGTTTTTCAGGAGGACTGGCATGGTTGATGCGATTCCCAAGGGTGTGGGCAGTCTGGTTCCGTATCTCTGCGTCCGCGGGGCGATGAAGGCGATTGAGTTTTACAGGGCGGCGTTCGGAGCTGAGTTGGTATCAATGATGCCGATGGGCGAGGGCCTCGTGGGGCACGCCGATCTCAGGATCGGTTCGTCGCGGCTGTATCTGGCCGACGAGATGCCGGGCTGGGGTGCCGTGCAGTCGCCTAAAGCGCTCAAAGGCACGACCACCAATATCCATCTTTGGGTGGAAGATTGTGATGCGACGTTTGCCCAGGCGCTCGCCGCGGGCGCCAAGGTCGCGATGCCTCTGACCGATCAGTTCTGGGGCGACCGCTACGGGATGCTCACCGATCCTTTTGGTCACATGTGGGCGATCAGCACCCACAAGGAAGACCTCACGGAAGAAGAAATGATGCGCCGCGGGGACGAAGCCATGGCGCACATGGCTCAGACCGATCTGAAGCCTACGGCCAAGACAAAGAAGAAGGTGATGGCTTCGGGGGCGGAGGTTGAAGAGCCCCTGAAGGAAAAGCCCCTGAAGAAGGACAAGGCCGCCAAGAAGGCTGAAAAAGCCGCCCGCAAGGCAGAGAAAGCCGCGCACAAGGCCCAGAAGAAGGCGAAAGACCGCGAGTCGAAGAAAGACAAGAAGGGGCAGAAGGAGTCGAAACACTGACCCGGCCCGCCGCTGCAAAAGTTGGGCGCAAACCGCGGCGCGGTTAACGTAGGACTCTTCGCGACGACGTCTCCGCTGAGAGGTCGAAGCGCTCCTACCATGCGCATTCCTCTCGACCTCTCCATCGCCCTTCGCTATCTTCTCAAAAGGCAGGGCGCGGGTTTTCTGACTGTTATCGCCACGATCTCCGTCCTGGGCATCGCGGTGGGAGTGATGGCGCTTTTCATAGCGCTTGGCTTGATGACGGGTCTCCAGGACGAGATCCGGTCTCGCATTCTCGGGTCGACCGCGCACGTTTCGGTCTTCAAGTCGGGGAACGCGTTGTTCGACGATCCGACCGGCGTGGCCGCGAAGGTGGCTTCGGTGCCCGGGATCACGGGTGCGGCGCCTTCGTTGTATGGACAGGGCCTGGTGACCTCGCCGTCGATGTCTCGCGTCGCCACCATCAAGGGCATCAGTGAGGCTGAAGGTGGGGTCACGGACTTGCCGAAGCAGATTCAGGAAGGCTCGCTGAAGGATCTCCCTCCCCACGGCGACAGTTTCCCCGGGATCCTGCTGGGCCAGCGGCTCGCAACCAGTCTCGCGGTGGGGCAGGGCGACATCATCACCGTCATGATTCCTCAGGGACGGCTGACGCCGTTTGGAGTGGTGCCGCAGATGGCCAAGTTCCGGGTGGCCGGGACGGTGAAGACCGGCCTCTTCGAATTTGACGATGGATGGGCCTGGATCTCGTTGCTCGAAGCCGAACGCCTCCTTGCGTCTTCCGGGATGGGAGCGGTTCTGGTCGAAGCCCGCCTCAAAGACATGTACGCGGTGGACGCCGCCGAAACTGCGATCCTCCAGTCGGTGGGCTCGGGCTACGTCACATCCGACTGGATCGAGACGAACCAGAGCCTGTTCCAGGCGCTGCGTCTGGAGAAGGTGGCGATCACCTTCACCATCGGTCTGATCATGCTAGTGGCGGCGCTCAACATCGTCGCCACGCTGATCATCATGGTCACCGAAAAGCGCCGAAGCATCGCCGTTCTGATGTCGCTGGGTGCCACGCCCGAGCTCATCCGCCGGGTCTTCGTGTGGCAGGGGGCCATTCTCGGTTTCGTCGGAACGGCCATCGGTGCGGTCGTTGGCACCGTCGCCTGCGCGATTCTGGATCGGTTTCAGCTCATACGAATTCCGGCGGATGTGTATCAGGTCGCCTATCTACCTTTCAAGCTTCTGCCGGGCGACGCTCTGATCGTGGTGGCGGGCGCCCTTCTCGTCAGCCTCGCGGCCACGCTCTATCCCGCGAGCAAGGCCGCGTCTCTCCAGCCGACCGAAGGGCTTCGATCCGAATGAGCGAAACCGTTCTGGAAGCGCGCGACATTTCCAAGGCCTACCAGGGGCCAAGCGGCGCCGTCGCGGTGCTGCGCGGCGTCAATCTCTCCATCGCCAGAGGCGAGGTCGTCGCCCTGCTCGGAGCGTCGGGGGTGGGCAAGTCGACTTTGCTGAATGTTCTTGGCTCCCTTGATACGCCGGACAGCGGTGAGGCGTTGCTTGGTGGGACATCGCTCTTCGGCGTGTCTCCCGCCCAGCGAGCCCGGTTGCGGAACGAAGCGATCGGCTTCGTCTTCCAGTTTCATCATCTGCTGCCGGAGTTCACCGCGATTGAGAACGTCGCCATGAAGCTGCGGCTGCGGGGCGTGGCCGACCACGAAGCGCAGGCGGCCTCGCGCGTTCTGCTCGAGAGATTCGGCCTGGCCGAGCGTCTCCATCACGGGCCGGACGCCTTGTCAGGCGGCGAGCAGCAAAGGGTGGCGGTGGCGCGCGCGCTGGTTGGCGATCCTCAGGTTTTGCTGGCCGACGAGCCAACGGGGAATCTTGATGCCCGGACGGGCGGGTTGCTCTTCGACGAACTTCACACCCTCGCTCGGGAACGCGGCATCGCCATTCTCTGGGCGACTCATAATGAAACGCTTGCTGCTCGCAGCGACCGCGTCCTTCGTCTGCTCGACGGTCAGCTGGTCCCTTCCCGCCCCGCAGAGTGAGTCACGCCCCGTGGACAGGAGTCTCCGAGTCTCCGCTCGTTGACTAGACGATCGCGGGCGGCACGGGCTGGGCGTTTCGGAGGGCTTCCGAGATGTTGTACTTCAACTCGGGCGCGACCTTCGTGACCTTGAAGTCCGCCACGGCCTTGACGCGGCAGGCAAGCCCCGTCATCGTGCGCCCCGCGATTTCATATTTGATCTCGCAGTAGCGGCACTCAGCGTTCCAGCAGTAGCCGCCGGTGGCAACGTCGGGCGCCACGAACTGAAGCTGACGCAGCAGGATGTTGTTCTCCGGCACATCGAAGCGCTTCCCCAGAACTTCGATGGGAATGAGCTTCTCGTACGGTTCGAACGGGTCATTCATGAGAGAGGCAATCATAGGCCCCGCCGGTAAAGTAGGTCGCACATGAAGATCGCGTTTGTGGGATCGCACGGAGTGGGGAAGACGACTCTGTGTTTCGATCTGGCCGCTCAGCTGAAGAAACGCGGCGTGAATGTCGACATGGTGAAGGAAGTGGCCCGCGCCTCGCCCCTGCCCGTGAATCGGAAGACGTCGCGAGAAGCGCAACTCTGGATTTTGACCACGCAGGTGGCCGAGGAGATTCGCGCTTCATCGCAATCCGATGTGGTGGTCTGCGACCGGGCCGCCCTTGACAACTACGCGTATTTCTTCCTGGCCTGCGGACGCGACGCGGCCGTCGAGAAGTTCATGGAGATGTGGATGAAGACGTACGACCTTCTGATCCGTGTG
>JBDSLN010000036.1:0-4622 GCA_039916365.1 Vicinamibacteria bacterium | reverse complement strand
CTGATCGATGTCGCTCATCGGAAACTCACCGCCCGTAAGACCATCGATGGCACGGGGCTGGTCCTGGCGCCTGGCTTCATTGACATTCACACTCACGCGCGTCGCGCCATCATCGACATTCCAACCGGCGAGAACTATGCGCGCCAGGGCGTTACGACTTTGATCGAGGGGCCCGACGGCAGTTCCCCGCTCCCGCTGCGTCCGTATCTCGAACAGGTCGGGAAGGTCCGCACCTCGGTGAACTTCGGCGCGTTTGTCGGACAGGGCTCGATCCGCGAAAGCGTCATCGGTCCGAACGACCGCAAGGCCACACCGGAAGAGCTGACGAAGATGCTCGAGATCGTCCGCCAGGGCATGCGCGACGGCGCCTTCGGAATGTCCACCGGCCTCTTCTACGTTCCGGGGACCTTCACGCCGACCGAGGAAGTCACAGCACTCGCGAAGGCCGCGGGCGAGATGGGTGGCATCCACATCTCGCACATGCGCAACGAAGCGAAGGACGTGCTGAAGAGCGTGAACGAAACCATCGCGATCGGCGAGAACGGCGGCCTGCCGACTCAGGTCACCCATCACAAGATCATCGGCCAGGGGAACTGGGGTGCCGCAACCGAAACGCTCGCGGCGGTCGCGGCGGCGCGCGAACGCGGCGTTGACGCGACGATCGACCAGTATCCCTACACCGCGTCATCCACCGGCATCAATGCTCTGCTTCCCGGGTGGGCTCAGGATGGCGGGCGCGCGGCGACGCTCAAGCGGTTGAAGGATCCGGAGACGCGCGCGAAGATCAAGGCCGTCGTGGTCGAGAACATCAAGTTCGATCGCGGCGGCGGCGATCCGAAGAACATCCAGATTGCGGCGGCCGGTTTCGACATGAGTCTCGCCGGGAAGAATCTGGCGCAGATCACCGCGGCGCGCGGGGTCGAGGTGACCATCGAGAACGCCGCCGACACGGCGCTCGACATCATCGAGAAGGGCGGCGCCTCCGCCATCTTTCATGCCATCAACGAAGACGACCTGCTGAGGATCCTGCGCGACCCCAACACGATGATCGGCTCAGACGGCGAAGTCATCAAGTTCGGAGTGGCCGCACCTCATCCGCGCGGCTACGGAACGTTCGTGCGCGTGCTTGGGCGTTACGTGCGCGAACTGAAGGTCATCACGCTGCAGGACGCGGTGCGGAAGATGACGTCTTTTCCGGCGCAGCGCCTGGGACTCTTCGATCGCGGGCTGATCCGACCGGGGATGAAGGCCGACCTGGTTCTGTTCGATGAGAAGGAAATCGGCGATCGTGCCACCTTCGAAAAGCCGCATCAATACGCGGTAGGCGTGAAAGCAGTGCTGGTCGGCGGCGAGGTGATCTTTGACGGACAGGCCATGACCGCGGCGCGTCCGGGGAAGATCCTGCGCGGGCCCGCGAGCGTCTGGTAGCGGCTTACGCCGCGCGCGTCACCAGGCCGATTCGGGAACGATGACCGGAGGCTTGGTTCCAGCCTCAACGTCCACGACCGTCGGCCTGTTGAAGACCCGGCGGTCGCTCACTCCGAACGGTGGCCCGTGCCTATCTTCGAGCCACGGGAAGCAGGCGGAGGCCGGCGACAACGAAGTGCCGAAAGTCGCGGTCACGAGTCACCAGAAGAACGTTGTGATCGAGGCAGCTCTGGGCGATCAAAGTGTCGGCCAGTTTGGCTTTGTGCCCGCTCCGAATGACGCGAGCTCGCAGCCGACCCGCTCGCTCCCAATAGCCCCCCGTGGCCTCGAGGGTTGGGATCTGCAGCACCACCTTTTCGAGGTTCCTGGGCAATGTCGGATCACTCAGGATCTCAGACAGCACAACGGGCGGGAGACAGGCCTGGCTCTCAGCCAAAGCGAGTTCAACGGCCTCCACGTCCGGTCCGCGGGAGCCCGCCAGATAATGAACCAGCGAATTGGTATCGAGCGCGATCACCGGCTACGGTCCTCCCGCAATGCGGCGACATCGAGCGACAGCCGCACCTTTCCACGCATCCGGCGCAGACTCTCGTACGAGGTCCGAGCAGCCACGAGCTCGAGCCCGTGACGCACAGTTGCGGTGATGCCTTCTCCGGTGGACTTTCGAGCCCGGCGAAGCAGGTCCGAAGGGATTTCAATGGTGACCTTTTGGGTGGAGCTCATATCCATATTTTACCAGCATCCATACCAGCATCAGATATGGGGTTTCGGACCGCGCCGGGTCCTGCGTCACAGAGCTGACGCGTCCGCGCCTTTGACCGTTTAGTTAGGCGGCCTGCGTCTTGCGTTCTTCCTGGCGGAAGGCGAGATCGCCGTCCATCGTGGGCTCAACGGTGAGCTTGTCGCCTTCGCGGAAGTGACCGGCGAGGATCTGCAGCGCAAGCGGGTTCTCGACCATTCTCTGGATCGCGCGCTTCAACGGACGCGCGCCAAAGACGGGGTCATAACCCACCTTGGCCAGAAGCGTCGCCGCTTCCGGTGAAAGCGTGATGTCGATCTTCTTGTCGGCCACCCGCTTCTTGAGATCCTTGAACTGAATCTCCACAATGTGACGGATCTGATCTTCGCCCAACGCGCCGAAGGTGACGATCTCGTCGATGCGGTTGAGGAACTCAGGACGGAAAGTCCGGCGGAGAGCATCCATCAGACGCGCCTTGAGATCGGGAATCTCTTTCTGCGCCGACTCCTGAATCAGATCGGAAGCAACATTGCTGGTCATGATGAGCACGGTGTTCTTGAAGTCAACCGTGCGGCCCTTGCCGTCGGTCAGACGGCCTTCGTCAAGAACCTGCAACAGGATGTTGAAGACGTCCGGATGCGCCTTCTCGATCTCATCGAAGAGAACAACAGCGTACGGACGACGACGGATCGTCTCCGTGAGCTGCCCTCCCTCGTCATAGCCCACGTATCCGGGGGGCGCGCCAACCAGACGCGAGACGGAATGCTTCTCCATGTATTCAGACATGTCGATGCGGACCATCGCCTTGTCGTCGTCGAAGAGGAACTCGGCGAGAGCTCGCGCGAGCTCCGTCTTGCCGACGCCGGTCGGGCCCATGAAGAGGAACGAACCAATCGGCTTCTTCGGATCGGACAACCCAGCGCGCGAACGACGCACCGCGTTCGCCACGAGCAGGAGCGCTTCCTCTTGACCAACCACGCGGCTGCGCAGACGGTCTTCCATCTTCACGAGGCGTTCGACATCGCCTTCGAGCATCTTGGTGACCGGGATGCCGGTCCATTTCGCCACGACTTCAGCGACATCTTCGGCTTCAACTTCTTCCTTCAGCATGCGCTGCTTGGACTGAAGCCGCGACAGGGCAGACCGCGCCTCGCGAATCTCTTTCTCGAGTTCGGGGATGGTGCCGTATTGAAGTTCGGCCGCCCTGGCGAGGTTGCCTTCCTTGGTGGCGCGCTCGGCCTCGAAGCGGGCCTTCTCCATCCGCTCCTTCATCTCGCGGATGGTGGAGATGTTTTCCTTCTCCTGCTGCCAGTGGACCTTCATGCCGGAGGTCTTCTCGCGCAGGTCGGCGATGTCGCGCTCGACCTTTTCGAGGCGAGCCTTCGACGCGCGGTCATGCTCCTTGGTCAGCGCCTGACGTTCGATCTCGAGTTGCACGATGGCGCGCTCGATCTCGTCGATCTGTGTCGGCATCGAGTCGATCTCGATGCGCAGCCGCGACGCCGCCTCGTCCATCAGGTCGATGGCCTTGTCGGGCAGGAAGCGATCCGCGATGTACCGATTGGAGAGCGTGGCCGCCGCCACAATCGCACCGTCCTGAATGCGGACACCGTGATGGACCTCGTAGCGCTCCTTTAGGCCGCGCAGAATGGCGATGGTCTCTTCGACCGACGGCTCGCCTGCGAAGACCGGCTGGAAACGACGGGCAAGTGCTGCGTCCTTCTCGATGTACTTCTGATACTCCGCCAGTGTTGTGGCGCCGATGCAACGCAGTTCGCCGCGCGCGAGCGCCGGCTTGAGCATGTTCGACGCGTCCATCGAGCCTTCGGCGGCGCCGGCTCCCACCATCGTGTGAAGCTCGTCAATAAAGAGGATGACGTTGCCGTCGGACTCGGTGACCGCCTTGAGAACGGCCTTCAGCCGATCCTCGAACTCACCGCGATACTTGGCGCCGGCCACGAGAGCGCCCATGTCAAGGGCGTGGACACGACGTCCGCGCAGAGATTCGGGAACGTCTCCCGCGATGATGCGTTGCGCTAGGCCTTCGACGATCGCGGTCTTGCCGACGCCGGGCTCGCCGATAAGGACAGGATTGTTCTTGGTGCGACGAGACAGAACCTGGACGACGCGACGCACTTCATCCGAGCGTCCGATGACGGGATCGAGCTTGCCCTTGAGCGCCGCATCGGTGAGGTCGCGCGAATACTTAGTGAGAGCTTCGTACCGATCCTCGGCGTGGGGATCGTCGGACTTCTCCGCGCCGCGGATCTGCTGAAGAACAGCAGCCAGCTTGTCGCTTGTGACGCCTCGACGCTTCAAGAGGTCGGAGCCGCGCGTGTCGAGCGC
The DNA here is from genome assembly GCA_039916365.1 of Vicinamibacteria bacterium. Lineage (GTDB taxonomy): Bacteria > Acidobacteriota > Vicinamibacteria > Fen-336 > JAGNNV01 > JAGNNV01. The sequence continues at coordinate 109 of JBDSLN010000036.1, read as the reverse complement.
ACTCAACGCGAGAAGCAAATGCTCAGTGGAGACGTATTGATCCTTGAGCTTGCCCGCTTCCTTGACCGCAGCTTTGAGCAGCGTGTCGACGCGGGTAGAGAGCACGGTC
>JBDSLN010000035.1:0-8791 GCA_039916365.1 Vicinamibacteria bacterium | reverse complement strand
CATCCGGCAGCGATCGTTCCCAGGCTGGATCTTTTTCGACGGCGCGCCAGTTGAGCTGAGGTGTCTTCACGTAGATGTCTTCGTACATGTATTCGGCGGGAGGCCAGGCGCTTTCTTCGCCGAACTTGATGCACTCATCGATTTCCGCCATGACGTCCTTGTCGATGGCTTCGAGATCCGCGGGCTTCGCGAATTTCTGGTTCAGAAGGAAAAGGCCGAAGCGGGCAATCGGATCCTGCTCCTGCCACTTCTCGACTTCTTCCTTGCTGCGGTACTTGCCGGGGTCGGACATCGAGTGGCCGCGATAGCGGTAGGTCTTGACCTCGACGAAAGTCGGCTTCTTCTCTTTGCGGGCCCGCGCGAAGGCGTCGGCGAAGGTGTCGCGCACCTTATGGATGTCCATGCCGTCGCAGGGCAGGTGAACCATGTTGTAAGCCGCGCCACGTTCATGAAGCTCCGTGACCGCGGAGGCGCGCTCGACCGAGGTGCCCATGCCATACATGTTGTTCTCGACGACGAACACGCAGGGAAGGTCCCAGAGAGAGGCGACGTTGAGGGCTTCGTGGAACGCGCCTTCGTTGATGGCGCCGTCGCCGAAGAAACAGACCACGCACTGCTCGGATCCGCGCATCCGGATGGCATAGCCCATGCCGGCCGCGATCGGAATGTGTCCGCCGACGATGCCGTCACCGCCGAAGTTTCCGTTCGGGATGTCGTAAAAGTGCATCGAGCCGCCCTTGCCGCGCGAGATGCCGGTGGCACGTCCCATGAGCTCGGCCATCAGCGGCTTGGGATCCGCGCCGCGGGCCAGCGAGTAGCCGTGGTCGCGGTACGCGCCGATGAAGTAGTCGTCTTTCTTGAGAAGACTCATGATGCCGCAGGCGATCGCCTCCTGACCGATGTACAGGTGGAGGAAGCCGCCGATTTTGCCTTCGACGTAAATCTGCTGCGCTCGCTCTTCGAAGCGGCGAATCAGAAGCATCTGCCGGTAGATGTGCAGTGCCTCCTTCTTTTCGAGGGCAGGCGCGCCTCCCGCCGGTCGCGACGCCGCGGATGACTTCTTCGCGGCTGGCTGGGAGGCCTTCGCGGAGGCCTTGGGGGCTGGAGCGGTTTTCGCTGCGACAGTGCGGGCGCGCGACTTCTGGACGGCGGATTTCTTGGGCATTGGCAAACGTCCGTTTATAACCGTCTGGCGCCGCTGCCGTCAATTAAGCGTGGAAGGCGCTCAGAGCGGCAGAGGCGCTGGAATGTAGATCCGGGCGAGTGAGGCGGCCACGACCAGAGCGATGACTGCCATCGCTCCCGCAAGGCCGATCACCACCGCGAAGAACGAATCGGTGTCGGGATGATCCTCTCCGCGGAGCTGGTAGGCGAAGCCGATGACCGCAAAGGGCGCCAGCAAACAGGTGAGGGCCCAGAGTGTGAAGATGAAGTAGTGGAGCGTGCGAGCCCACCAGAAGCGCCACAAAACCCCGACTCCGGCAAGGATGGACACGCCTCCCAGGATCGGCAGCAGATAGGCGGCCGAAGCGCCAAGCGCCGTCCCGAGACCCAGAGACGTGACGATCAACGCTGAGCCCACCGCGATGGAGGACCCAGCGAGGGCGCGGGATGCCATGCGGGGCGAGCGGGCGATCATGATCCGCATTGCAAGATCGGATTGGGAGATGGAGGAGGGCAGCGGGCGTCGGGCCGGCTCGATGGGCGGAGAACTCTGCCGCATGGTCGCGTCCTCGTTGGCCATCGCGAGAGTGGACGCCATGTCCTCGGGGAGCACGCGCACGAAGACGTCGCCCACCGAGAAGACGTCGCCTTCGCGGATGATGGCGTCGTCCACCTTCTGGCCCAGGACGTAAACGCCGTTCGAGCTTCCTATGTCAAGGAGATGAAACCCACCGGGGACGATGCGGATCGAGGCGTGGCGCCTGGAGCAGCGCGGATTCTTGATCACGACATCGCAAGAGGGATCACGCCCGAACACGACGAAGTCGCTGTCGGCGGAAATCTCCTCTCGGTGGGAGGGATGTCGGATCTCGAATCTCAAGGGTGAAGGAGCTCTCGAAGGCGCGCGCGGACCTTCGTCCGCCTATTAGGCTACCAACGGACCGACTTTAGGGCTGGGCGATGCCGCATCTTACTGAAGGGCCAATTTCCAGAGAACTGTGGGTTCGGCGCCAGCATTTCGGAATATGCTTCTGCTGGACTCATGCCTATCTTGAACCGACTTTCCGAACTTTTTCATCTCCATTCCCTGGATCTGACCGCGGGATACGGCGGTTTTCCCCATAAGACGGCCCAGAGCTCATAGGCGAATCGCTTGTCTCCAAAGTGTCCTCGCTGCGGCGCCTCGGTCACCGGTACGGAGGATGATCTTGGCTTTCTGAGTTGCGGCGGCTGCGGCGCACGTCTTCGCAAGGCGCCTGCGGTCAAGGTCACGATCCAGTCGCCGACCAAGACTTCGTCTTCCTCCCCCATTCCCGCGGCGGCCGCTCCGCCTCCCACCCCGTCGGGGAACCGCGATACCGACTCCACCGATTCCCTTCTCGCGCGCATCGAGCGTGTGGACGCGTCGGCGACCGTCCCGCCCGGGATGCAGAGCGCTCAGGTGCTCAAGGCCGCAGGGTTTGGGCCGTCAATCCAACCGCCGAAGTCCGAGGGCATCGACGGCCTGAAAAGCATCCTGCTGGCCATCCAGAAAGACCTGGCGACTCTGAAGGAGAGCCATCAGAGTCTGGCTACGGCTGTGGCCAAGCTGGAGACCAAGTCCGCGGCTGCTGTGCCAGCACCTGCATCCTCCGCGCCCGTTGCTGCCGGTGCGCGGCCCAAGACGGCGCCCTCCGCCATGCGTCCGATTCTCATCGTCGACGACGACGCTGCCGAGGCGGAAGCTATTCGCGCCGCCTGCGAAAAAATGGGCTTCGCGCCCACAGTCGTCACCGCGGTGCGGGCGGCACTTGACGCGATGGGCCGGGAACGCCCCGCCCTCCTGATTCTCGAGCCGATGCTCACCCTCGAAGGCGAACTGTCGGGGCGAGACTTCGTGAACTACGTGAAGTCCACGATGGAGTGGATTGAGATTCCGATCCTGATTCACACCCGCGCCGAGATCGCCAATCACGAACAGGCCCGCACCGACTTCGGCGCCGACGACTACGTCCTGAAGTCCGAGGGCTCGGTCGACCTGCTCGCGAAAAAGGTCGCGCGTCTCACCGCGTAGCCTCGGCCGCTCTTGCCTTCCGGCCGCCTGATCCTCGCGAGCGCTTCTCCGCGCCGCGCGCGCATCCTGGAATCGTTGGGTTTGAAGTTCGTGGTTCGCCCCTCCGACATCGACGAGTCAGCCCTTCGAGAAGAGACGCCCCATGTCCTCGTTCAGCGGCTGGCCCGAGGAAAGGCGCTCGTGGCGAAGCGTCAACCGCACGACTGCGTGCTGGCCGCCGACACCGTCGTCGTTCTGGGTTCGCGGATTCTGGGCAAGCCGAAAAATCCTGCTGAAGCGCGCTCGATGCTTCGGAGCCTGTCCGGCCGAACCCACACAGTGGCAACCGGCGTCGCGGTGAGTCTGGGTACGCGGATTTACGTGGCCCTCGATCTGACCGACGTGAAGTTCCGTCGGATCGACGCCGCGGAGATCTCGCGCTATGTCCGCACCGGCGAGCCGATGGACAAAGCGGGGGCGTATCACATCGAGGGTGGAGGTGCCGCCTTCATCGAAGCGATCCACGGTTCGCCCTCGAACGTCGCCGGCCTTTCGGTCACGACGGCTCGTCGTCTGCTGAAGCGCGTCGGCTGGGTGTAGGCAGCACACTAGCGACCGACGGACAGACGCTCAGCGAGCGGAACCGGAAGTCCCGCGGCCAGGATGTTTTCCTGCGTGGTCTTGATGTCGTAGCGGACGCGATGAATGCCGAGCATGCGGGTTTCGCTGTTGTAGGTCGCGAATGAAGAAAGGGGGCAACGATCGCGCGGCTGGCCGACGCTTCCGGGGTTGATCAGATAGCGCTTGTTCGGATCGAGCTTTAGCCGGAACTCCGGCGGCTGCGCTACCTGCATCCCAACGTCATGTCCATCCCAGGAAAAAATGACGGGGAAGTGAGAGTGGCCGATGAAGCAGATGGGAAAGTCGGTGCTGCGGAAGACGCGCAGAGCATCGAGGTCGCTGAAGATGTAGGCATCTTCATCGAGGGGCGAGCCGTGGGCGATGGCGAACGCGTCGTCGACCATGCGCGGCCCCTGGGGCAGTCGGGCAAGGTACTGACGGTTCGCGCGGGTCAGTTTCTTCGCGGTCCATTCCGCGGCGACCCGGGCGAAGCGGGAGAACTTGGCGAGCCTCTCGTCGCCTTCGACACCGGAACACACCTTGTCGTGATTCCCGCGAATCGCCACGAGGGGCTTGATGGCGCGCAGGCGATCGACCGTTTGGTTCACTTCGGCGGCGTAGCCGACGATGTCTCCCAGGCAGACCGCCTTGTCCCAGCGCTTCCGTTTGGTCGAGTTCATCACCGCGGCGAAGGCCTCGCCGTTTGCGTGAATGTCGGAGAGGATCAAGTAGCGCATGGTTTAGATGTGGTTCGCGGCACGATGCTGACGGACACAGTCAAAGATATCCGTGGCCACCTGCTCAGGCGAACGCCTCGTCGTGTCGATTGTTACGTGAGCGCCAGCGTACTTGGATTTGCGCTCCATATAAAGGGCCTCCGCCTCAACCACGCCCCTTTCCACCAGGGGACGGCTGCCTTGGCCACAATGAGCCACCCGCCCAAACGCCTCCGCGAAATCGCAACTCAGGTACACCGTCACCGCTCGCGCAAGGAGGTCGTCCGCGCACGCGGACTGAGCGAAGGCGCCTCCTCCGGTGGCGATCACCGTGGCCTCACGGTCCAGCAAACGATGAATGGTTTCGGCTTCCATTGCTCTGAAGGCGGCTTCGCCCTGCGTGCGGAAAATGTCGCTGATCTTCGCCTTCTGACTGGCTTCGATTTCTTCGTCGCTGTCGACAAAGGCATAGCCTGCTTGCGCCGCCAGCAAGCGGCCCACCGTTGATTTGCCCGAACCCATGAAACCGACGAGGGCGATTCTGGGCGGCAGGCTCAACGAACGGCTCCGCGATCGAGCTCAAGGAAGAACTGGGGCAGCGAGATCGACACGACGTCGGCCCCTTCGATCTCCGTGGACGAGCCCTGCGCCCCAAGCGCCGCGATCGCGAGCGACATCGCAATGCGGTGGTCGCCATGGCTCTTGACAAAAGCGCCGCGCAGAGGTGCTTCTCCCTCCACGACGTAGCCATCTTCGAGTTCTTCGATGGAGGCGCCCATGGCCTTCAAGCCTTCGACCATGGCCTTGATCCGGTCCGACTCCTTCACCCGCAGTTCGTTCGCGCCGCGGACTTCGAAGCGGCCGCAGGCGAAAGCACCGGCAACTGCGAGGATCGGCAGTTCATCCACGACGGCCGGAACGTCGGCCTTGCTCAGCTTCATGCCGCGAAGCTTCGATGATCGTGCGACGATCCGGCCCGAAGGTTCCGCCGTCGTCGCATCCGTCACGTCGATCTGGATATCCGCGCCCATGCTGCGCAGGACATCCAGATAGCGCACGCGGCGCGGATTCAGCAGGACGTCTTCAATGACGACCTCGGAATCGGGGAGGATCAGTGCGGCGATCACGAAGGGTGCCGCACTCGACGGGTCGCCGGGAATACGGACATGCGTTGCGGTCAGAGTCTGAGATCCGTCGATCTGGATCTCAGTCCCGTTCACTCTGATCGATCCGCCGAAGGAACGGATCATCCGCTCGGTGTGATCCCGGGTCTCAGCCTTCTCCTTCACGATCGTGGTTCCTTCGGTACGCAACGCCGCAAGAAGGATCGCACTCTTGATTTGAGCGCTCGCCGCCTCTGGTGAGACCGTGGCGCGGTGAAGGCTCGTGCCGGACACACGCACGGGCGGCTGTCCGTTCGTCGTTTCGATCTGCGCGCCCATTTCGCGCAACGGTCGCGCGACGCGTTCCATGGGACGACGATTCAGAGATTCATCTCCCGTGAGTTCAACCGTCAAGGACGACGCGGCAAGCACGCCCATCATCAAACGCAGCGTGGTGCCGGAATTGCCACAGTCGAGAGGTCGTTTCGGTGCCTCGAAGCTCTCCTTCCCATGGACGCTGATCCAGCGGGTCGCTTCGTTCGTGTCGAAGCGGACGCCGAGATCCGTCAGACAGCGCTTCGTGGAATTGCAGTCTTCACCCGATGATGCGCCTTCGATCGTGGTGATGCCCTGGGCCAGCGCGCCGAAAATGTAGGCGCGATGTGTGATCGATTTGTCTCCCGGCATGCGGAACGTCCCGCGGAAAGATCGAGCGGCGCTGATTTTCATGGAACGCAAGACTAGCTTTGATTCAATTCTCTTGACGCCACGCGCCGCGAGTGGATTTCTCGCGAGCACGTATCGCAATATCGCCCCTGGGTGGCATATCCTCCGTGCAAACCCATGGCGGCACGTCCCACCACCGTTTGCTTCGACTTCGAGAGTCGAATGGAAATTCTCGAACCGATTCAGTCTTTCGTGGATCGCTTCGCCGCCGCGGGCGGGCTCGATGAAGACGCGGTGCACGACCTCTCCGTTTCCGTGCGCGAATGCGTGGTCAACGCGCTGAAGCACGGCAACAAGTTGGATCCCGCCAAGCGCGTCACGGTGAACTTTGGTCTGAAGCCGGGAGAGATCGAAGTCTGGATCCAGGATCAGGGAGCGGGCTTTGATCCCGATGCGGTTCCCGATGCGACCGCCCCCGAAAATCTCTTGAACGCCGCTGGCCGCGGCCTGTTCTTCATGCGCGCCTTCATGACCGAGGTGGAGTACCTCTTCCCACCCGAAGGCGGAACAGTGGTTCGCCTGGTCAAGGCCGTCGAAAAGGCCGAAGGCTAAATAGAACCGTCTCCGGGCGTCCCCCCCGCGTCGGCGGTGCTTTTCCTTACTGGCCTGGCGCAGGCGAAGGCGTCGGACTGGGAGACGGCGACGCTTCCGGTGAAGGGACCGGGCGGGGAGGCGGGATGAGCTTCGGATCGACCGGTGTCGCCATCAACGTTCTCGCCTCTTCGACGAACGGGGATTCGGGATACTCCTCGATGAGACGCGCGAGAACCGGAGCGGCTTCGGCGTTTCGTCCCGACCAGGTCATGCAACGTCCGAGCTGGAGAAGTGTTTCCTCGGTCTGTTCAAAGTCGGGATAGTTCTTCAGGATCTCCTGGTAGCGGGGGATCGCGGCGCGGTAGGCCTTGCGCGACTTCTGATAGAAGTACGCGACCACGAACTCAGAGCGGGCGAGCGACCCTCGGCACGACTTCACGCGCTCGCGCACCGTCTTCGACATGGGGGATTCGGGATAGCGATCGAGGAAGGCGAGGTACTCGTCAAGCGCCTGCACCACCTGAGACTGATCACGGTCGGGTGAGTTCTTCTGGTTGTAGAAACTCTCGGCGATCTGGAACTGCGCATAGTCGCCGCGCGGATGGCTAGGGAAGACGGTGAGGAACTCGCGGTACTGCCCGGCGGCCAGCGTGTAGTTGCCCGATCCGCCTTCTGTGAAGTAGGAGTCTCCGGAAGCAAGACGCGCCTGGGCGACCAGCGGACTCTGGGGGAACCCGTCCACGATGCGGCGGAAGTGCTGGCGGGCCACCTCCCACTGCTTGCCCTTGAGCGCCTTTTGGCCCGCCTCCCAGATCACCTGATCAGAGTTGCTCGCGAGTGTCGCGATATCGACCTCATGACGACCGCAGCCGATCCCTGACGCGACGAAGGCGAGCGCAAGGCTCACCCGCAAACGGCTCGATTTCATGAACAGATCCATTCCCATTCCGCTTTCAGTCCCGTGGCCAGCGGAGTCTTAGGGATGAACCCAAGATCGGCTGCTGCCAGAGCCGTGTCCGCCAGAGTATCCCGCATGTCGCCTTTTTGACCCGCTTGCTTATCGATCTTTACTGCGCGGCCGGTCACCGTGGCGATGGTCTCCAGAACCTTAAGCACGGAAATCCGCTGACCACCGCCCACGTTATAGACGAGACCGGGGCGTCCCTGGACGACGGAAGCCTGAAGAACATCGATCAGATCGGAGACGTAGGTGAAGTCACGGGTCTGCTCGCCGTCTCCATAGAGGGTGATCGGCTGGCCGTCGCGCACCGCCTTGAGGAAGCGATGGAAAGCCATATCGGGGCGTTGGCGCGGGCCATAGACGGTGAAGAAACGCAGGCTCGTTACCGACAGATCGTCGGCCTTGCCGTAGAGATGAACCAGATGTTCGGCAGCGAGCTTGGTGACGCCGTAAGGCGAAACGGGCGCCAGCGCCATTGATTCGCGAAGCGGCAGTTCCTTCACGTCTCCATACACGGATGAAGACGACGCGTAGATGACACGGGGGACCTTCGCGACGACTGCCGCTTCAAGCAGGCGCTGCGTGCCGAGCACGTTGTGGTCGACATAGCCCTTGAAGTGGTCGCCCCAGGAGGCGCGCACGCCGGCCTGGGCGGCCAGGTGATAGATCGCGGTGGCGCCTTCAAGAATCGACTCAAGCCGATCGGACTTCTCGATCAGCGCCTCGTGAAGTGTGAACCTTCCGGAGGCCTGCGCCTTCGCGATGTTCTTTTCCTTCATCTCTCGCGGATAGAACGGCACGTAGCCATCGATCCCCACGACTTCGTGGCTCGCATCGAGCAGGCGGTCGCACAGATGCGAACCGATGAACCCGCAGGCGCCTGTGACGACGAATTTCATTTCAACAGCCTCAGGAGGTCTTCGGGGAGGCGCAT
>JBDSLN010000034.1:0-7003 GCA_039916365.1 Vicinamibacteria bacterium | reverse complement strand
CTGTTGCTGGTCACGAGGCCGCTCACGCTCCCAAGTCCCTGGGCGCGGACATCAACATTCACCACCTGGCCTTCGGTCTCAATCGAGCCCGTTCCGATGCCCGTTCGACCGGTCAAGGGGTCGAGGGCTTCGAGTCGGAATTGCCCCGACGGAACAAAGTCGAACTGGAATCCTCCTGGTGGATTGTCAGCGGACGCGGTGACCTGCCCAAGCAAACGGCCGCCAACGTAGAGCTTGATGGTGCCGTAGGGAATCGGAGTTCCGTCGGGCATGAGGAAGCGGCCCTTGAGCGTGCCGGTTGTGGTCACACGCACAACCGCATCGACGACCGTCACGCCCGCCGGAATGGTGAGAGAGCTTCGGCCACCGCGGCCAACGGCGTCGCGCACCTCGATAGAGACCGCCCCTTCAAAAACGCCTGGGAACTCGACGATCCCGCTGTTGGCGGGCTCGACCGCGCCCTCGAACGTCCGGCTTGGGAAAGCCATTTCTCGGAGGCTGACGTAGGCTTGGGAGACGGGCTGCGCAAGCGCGTCGGTGACGCTCACTCGCACCCTCGCCTTACCCTTCAGCCGGATGTCATGAACGGCGTCGACGGCTCTCGCTATGGAAATGTAGCCTTGATCCACCAGACCAGAGCTTGGGTCGCGGGCCGTCAGCCGGTACGAACCAGCCGGGAAGATCTTGGCGAATTTGAAATGGCCTTGGGCATTCGTAACCACTGTGACATCAGGCAATGCGCCGTTCAGTGTGACCTCGACGCCGGCCCCTGCGGATGTCATCCCGTCAGGTTCATAAACCGTTCCCGAGATCTCGCCGGAGATGGTGTCGACGAGCGTGATCTCAACAATCGCTTCCTCGGTTGGGGCGACGTCAAGCACTTTAGTGACCGGAGTTGGGAAGAACGCCTGCTGCCCGGAGACATAGAGGCGTCCCGGATGAATGCCGGTGAAGCGGAATTTGCCGTCCAGCCCGGTCTTGGCCTGATGCGTCAGCCGGTTGGACACCTGACACAGGCCCTGGGTGTAGTCAACGACGAACGCTGGCGAATTCAGAGCAACGTCGGCTCCGAAGACGGGGTGGCCATCGGCGTCGCGAACGGTCCCGCTCAAGCTGGACGCTCGGGTCTCAACTCGAAGTATCCCGAACCCGGTGCCGCCATCCTGCGTGACCGCGATGTTGCCCCGTGCGGAATCAACGATGACGCCTTCGTTCACGACCTGAGCCGTCACCTGGCCCAAACCAAGACCGTCGAAGCGGGCACGGCCCATGAAATCTGTGGTTCTCTTGGTACGGCCACAGGGATCGAACTCGGAGTCCAGAAGGGTGACCGTACGGCCGGCCAGCGGATTTCCGAGGGTGTCGAGAACGGTGAACTCGGCCGCGCCAAGGCCCGACAGAGTGATGAGAGCACCCGTGGCCGTCTGACCAGGCTGGTTGACGATCGCGGTGGTCGAACCGCTTCTTGAGCGGTCGAGCGAAGTCGCCGACACGGTAACGGCCGACAGCTGCGGCTGCACCGGAATACGGAACTGACCGAGTGCGTCGCTCAGCAAAGACGCGTGACCGGCCCTGACAATTACTCCCGCGGCCACGTAGCCATCGGGCATGACGACCGTGCCCTCGACGTAGCCGTACGATGTCGCGGGGGGGATCTCGACGGAGATGTCGCGGACCAGATCGTCGCCCGCGAGGGCCGTTCCGCTCACAGTGTTGGAGTCGCGGCTGTTTGCAGCAGCCTTTATGGTGAATCCCCCCGCGGGCATGCCACTAAACGCATAGCGTCCCAGCGAGTCTGTCGTGACCGCGCCAAGGGTCTGCAACGTGCCCGGCACGGTCACCAGGTAGCTGACAACCGCCCCTGCGGCTGGACTCGGTACGCCCTCTTCGACCTTGCGGATGATTCCGTGAACCTTGACGGACCCGCCATCGAGCGTGACGTCGACCACCGCCGGAATGTTCGATCGATCGATCCGCCCGGCGGCGGAGCCGACACCGTTACCTTTTCCGGCTCGAACAACGACGGGGCCGACCGTGATTCCCGAGATTGAGTAAGCGCCAAGCGCATCGGTTTTCGTCGAACCGCCGACCTGCGTCTCGGTCTGGGACAAGGCGACAACATTTGCGCCGGGAACAGCCTGGCCTGAGAGATCAAAGACCGTGCCCTTGACCGTGCCCGCAGCGAGCATCACGAAATCGGCCACGATCTGCTGGCCAGGACTGCGAACCGAGAGCGATTGAGTACGGACGGCTCCAGACTGGAGGTCTTTCGTGGTCAGTGTAAATGCTGCGCCACACTGATCCTGCCGCACATAGTGGAGGTCGAAGGCGCCGCGGGGATCAGTCGTCAACGCTGCGATACCAACCACGGCGGCGCTCTGGCACGAGAGGTCGGTGTTTTGACTGTAAACAACACTTCGATCAGGCAAAGGCTGTCCTTCGCTGCCAAGCACACGGCCTGAGACCACCGCGCCAACGTCGACGAGCCTCGAGACCAGCGAAACGGAAGCATCGACACCCGTCACGCCTCGATTGTCCTCGATACGCCGGGCCGTGATCTGCGTCGGCACATAAGGCCCTTCCGGTCGACTCAGGGATGCGAACACCAGGCGTCCGGAAAGCTGACGCCTCGCGGTTTGAATGGAATTTCCCTCGATCGAATAATTCGACACTGTGCCCGCGCTGCCCTCGCCAACCACCCGATCGAAGACGAGTGCGGTCTGGAATCCCCAGGGTCCCGCTCCATCCAGAGTCTCCGGCCCAATAACGGCGGCCGCCACCAGGCGGGGGCCGTCGGCCGGCAGGGACGAAACCGACGGCGTGTAGGTTTGTTCAAACACCCCATCGCCGTTGGCATCAGTCTGCACTGTCACCGAGCTGGAGGAATCCGCGCCCACTCGAACGATGGTCCCCGGCTGGACAGATCCGCTCCAGGTTGCCCGACCAAAGGACCCGTCGGCTCGTGGGAAGGTTAGGGAGACCTGACCGTTGCCGGCACCGGTCGCGCGGAAGTCCCAACGATACGGGCCGGCTGTCGGCTGCGTGATCAGGCCCAACATCATGTCGGACCCCAAGGGCGTGATCACCGCACCGATCACATTCTGCGAGGCCGGGATCGCCGACATCAGCAGGTTGGTCGAGCGAATCGTGCTGCGACCCAAACCATCTCCAACCGCAAGGTCGCCCGGGGCCCCATCCCAACCGAGCGAGATGAACGGAGCAGCCGACGCCATCACTCTCGCGGTGTTGAACTCATATCCCGTGCCTCCCGCGGCCGTCGCGGCGGCTGCGAGTTCGCTGCCTACCGCCTGAACAAAGGCATGACCCGCTTCGGTAGTCCGGAGAAGTTGATCAAATCCCGGATCAACAGGCGCGCCAGAATAGAAGTCAACGAGCAGGTCGCGCACGGCAGCGTCGCTCGACTGGCCTAACGTAATGCGGAGGCCGGCCTCGGCAAGGGCGAGCGCTTTCTTGACCACCTGCTGGCCGTTGACTCGCGTGACGCCTTGCGGGAGAGTGCCCGCGGGCGCGTTGGCGATGCTCCAGGCTTGGCCAAGAACACGCATCGCCGCGTCAATAACTGGCAGCGGAAGAGCGTCGGTCGAAGCCGGCAAGACCAGCGTATCGGGAGAAAGAGGCACATTCCGTTCACCCACCCCGATCGTGAAATTCAGTTTGCCGGAGCTCCCAGTCTGTGTGTCGAACTTCAGATAGGTCGCAACCACCTTCCCCGTTCGTTGGGCGAGGAACTGGAACTCGAGACTCTTCGCATCACCGGGCTGGAGGGTGGCGATCTGCTTGGTCGCGTCGCCTTCGAGAATCAATCCGCTGATGCGGCTCGAATCGAGCGTCATGGAAACGTTGTTTCCAATTCCCTTGCCGATATTGGTGAGGGTAGCGCGCATCTTGAAGTGCTCGCCGCTCCGCACGACCGAAGGCACCGTGAATGTGACGTTGAAATACGGGTTCCGAACAAGCACGCCGCCCATTGCCTTGCCCCTGACCGTCACGGGCCCAATCGGGAGTCCCAGCAACTTTGCGGTCAGGTCAAAGTCAATCTGATGGAAGCCTTCCTTCTCTCCGCGAATCAGGAATTCGGCCTGACCTTGTTCGGCGGGGCCGAGTTGTTCGACATCATCGGCGGTGCCCGGAAGACCATCTGGACCAAGACCAAGGACGGGCGCGATAAACGGCTGAGTGATGATCCGCCCCTCACGCTCGAGTTCCGGCAAGGCAAGCGGGTCGTCCAGAGTGCGCAGTTCCAGATCTGCCCCCGGGGGCAAGTTGAGCTTCGCCTTGATTTCACGAACACTCAGACCCGAGCCAACCGGTGCGCCATTCGAAACATAGAGCTGTGCCGAGAAGAACTGTTTTAGGTATCCAACGTTTCCTGGAATGACGAGGACTGCGGGAATGTTGATCGGCTTTGAAACCCCTTTCGGATCGGTGTACTTCAGCTCTTCCCGCTCGCCATTTGCATCCTCGCCGGTCAACAGCAGCGGGATGATGGTCGGCAATTGGACATTCGCCATGCGGCTGGGTGCGGGCGGGGGTGACAAAGGTTGTGGCACCGCCACTCCCTGCCGATCGAATACGACCGGGAATTTGATGTCCACTGCGGTGGAGTCCAACTTGAACCCCATCGTGAACTCAAAGCCCAGATAGTCATCGCTGTCGAGCACGATGCCCTTGCCACGAATCTCGTCGAGTGTCAGGGCACGAGTCTTGACCTGGGTCACGAGAATCTGGTCGATCACCTTAAGTGGGACCGTGTTGGGATCGACGTCCAGAACCGTCCGGCCGTTCGCGACGATGCGGAGATTGGAGAGGTGGTAGTCGCCGGCTATGGCGATGGGAGGAATCGGTAGAACCAAAGGATCCGCCGGCAGCTCTTCGCCCTGCTGCAGAGCTGGAAGGGCCAGGGGCTGGAAGAGCCCGGGACCCGACAACTCGCCTTGCACGGCAAAAGTTGGCCCGAGGAATCGCGTCAGATCGGCAGGGGAGAGGTCGACGCCGCCGGCGCGAACGAGAATCCGGATGCCCCCCGGTGTGTGCTTCGGAACAACAGGCTGGCCGTTCTCGACGGTTGCGGACATTCCGGAGAGGCGGAGGTCCATTTCGCCAATCTTCCTGAGCTGAGCCTCGGACGGACTGGCCAAAAAGGTACTGAAAAGGAATACCAGCGCGCTCACAGCGCCCGATACGCGATTCAACTGTCCACCCTCCCCGAAGGAGGAGCGAAGTCCGAGGTGGCCGCCCAGCAACTGGAACTACCCTTCTACAGTACCAATGAAGACTGTTACTAGTGGGAGAGGCGCGTACACTAAATGTGCGACGCGCGAGTGTCAAGGCCACACATCCGGACCACGTATCGCGCCATCCAAAATGTAACCCTGAAGTCGCTGCTGGAATGTAGACCAACCGCCGAGCACCACGAAATGGGTTCAAAATGGCGGAGATCCCTCTCCCGCTGAGGGCACGCGATCGGGAGGAGTTCTTTCGCCGTCCGCGACGCCTTCCTACTCACGAATCGCTCTGGGCGTCCTAACCGCTACGTCCATCCCGCGCTTGATTAGCCTCGATTGCGTTCGCGCTTCAGAAAATCCATCAGCGACGCGCCGATGGCGTCGGGCAGCTCCTCATCCGTGGCGTCGCGAAGGATGCGAGGCGTCGCGCGGTACGACGCAAGGAACGGCACGCAGGCGGGACATCCTGCGACATGAGCTTCAAGTGCCGCCGCGGTTTCCGGAGGAAGAACACCTTCGAGATAGTCAGCCAGAATTTCGACACCAGACGAGCACGCCACGTCGGTCATGATCGTTTCTTCCCTTTCTCGGCAAGACTCGCGAGATAGCCGCGCAACATCAGGCGGGCTCGATGCACGCGCTGACGTACCGTCGCGGGCTCAATCTCCAGAATCCGTGCGACCTCCGCTGTGTCCAGCTCTTCGAGATCGCGCAGAACGAACGCCTCGCGATAAAGGTCGGGCAACCGATCAATTCCGTCACGGGCGCGCTGGGCCAGCGCCTTCCGATCAAGCATCTCCTCGGTCTTCGCGAAAACCTGCAAAGCCTGCGGCGTCTCGGCGTGCACGCCGTTGATGTCAAAGCGCGGGAGAAAGTCTTCAAGTGACTCCGTCGGACGGCGCGAGCGCGCGCGACGGCTCATCAATGCCGCGTTGGTCGCGATCCGGAAAAGCCATGTACCAAAGCGCGAGTCGCCGCGAAACTGCGGCAGGCCACGGTACGCCTGCAGAAACGCATCCTGGAGCGCGTCGGCTGCGTCGGCTTGATTCGCCGTGATGCGCGAAGCGAGACGGAACACCCGCCCCCGATAGCGACAGACAAGCGTTTCGAAGGCCGCCTCGTCCCCGGCCGCGGCAAACGCCGCGAGCGATTCGTCGGTCGGCTGCGCGGCGGGGACTTCCATGCACTGGAATCTAGCTTGTCCTTATGGCAGCCTTCACCTGAGCCGCCAGTTCCGGCGACACTTCAGTCACGCCGTGTGCGGAAGCCGCATGCTCCACAACCTTCGTCATGAGTTCGTCCTCGGTGGGTGCGTTCATTACGGCAGCACAGCCCTTTACGACGTCGCCACAAGCCAGTTCTTTCATTGAATCTCCGTTGTCCGCCGGAAAAATGCCGGCTTCACTTCTTCAGATGCCGCAAACGGCCACGTGTGACGGGCGCACGTTCACTTTCCTAGTTTACTTTCGGGCGAGGCTCCTGCCCGGCCTGCGATCCGGGCCGTTTCTGGTCGGCGGGCTCGATGACGACGTTGTGAAGGATCAGGTCTTCGAGGCCTGTGATCATCGACCCCTTGGTGACGCCCTTGAAGATGCTGTCGGAGATGCTCACGCCACGGACCGTCGAACCCGGAAAACCACGTACGAAAAACGCATACATCGCCTTCTTCACCGTCATCCGCTCGACGCGGACGTTGCGGACGGTCGGCATGAAGGAACCTTTGGCGCCCTCCTCGTAGAGAAGGTCGATGTCGATTG
>JBDSLN010000033.1:0-3234 GCA_039916365.1 Vicinamibacteria bacterium | reverse complement strand
AAGTCACGGTCTACGGTCCGAAGATGGGCCTGCACTCGGGGCACTATGGAAACTGGGTCCCTAATCCTGGCATGCGGCTCGCGCAGCTTCTGGCGTCCATGAAAGATGAGGACGGTCGTGTGAAGGTGGCGGGCTACTACGACGGCATCACCCTCTCCGCCGAGGATCGGAAGGCGCTTGCTTCCGTGCCGGATGATGAAGAGGCGTTGAAGAAGCTGTTCTCGATTGGCTCGGTCGACAAGGTTGGAGCGACCCTTCAGGAGGCGCTTCAATACCCGTCGTTGAACGTGCGCGGCCTTTCGAGTTCGTACGTCGGCGCCCTCGCCCGCACCATCATTCCGGACTCTGCGACCGCCGCGATCGACCTTCGCCTCGTGAAGGAAACCAAGGGAACAGACATTCAAGCAAAATTTCTGAAGCACATCGAGTCGCAGGGCTTCTTCGTGGTTCAAAACCGCGACGCCACCGATGCTGAGCGCATGTCGCACGCCAAAGTCGCGCGTGTCGATTTCCGCGGCGAGACCAACGCCTTCCGCACCGACCCCGCCGCTCCCATGTCGGTGAAGATCACGAAAGCCATGCGCGATGCGTTCGGGGTGGAGCCCATTCGTATCCGCACCAGCGGAGGCACCGTGCCGATCGCACCGTTCATCGACGCGCTGGGCTTCCCCGCTCTCTCATTGCCCACCGTGAACTTCGACAACAATCAGCACGGCGAGAACGAGAACCTCCGCATCGGGCACTTCTTCAAGTCCGTCGGAATCATTGCTGCGGCGATGCGTCTGGAGCCTTAGCCGACCCCTGCGATCGATTCTCGGAAAGCCACGGCCCACCTCGCCGGAACGCAGCCCGCGCTCGCCGCCATGGACACGACGGCGTGATGCCCAACGGAGGAAGCGAGCAACGACGCCCGCGCAACTGTCAGCGATGGAGTGGGTCGATCTCCATCGCTGTCCACCAGAACACCAGTGGCTCTTCGGCAGGGAACGTCTCCGACCACAGACCGGCCGCGTTCTGTCGCGCGGCGGGCGTCTGTGGCTGTATTAAACCGTCAGAGTCTGCCGGTCAGGACGAGGATCACCAGGATGAGAACCACCAGACCCAGACCGCCGCTCGGTCCATAGCCCCAATTGCGGCTGTGCGGCCACGAGGGGACGGCGCCGATGAGCATCAGGATCAGGATGACAAGCAGAATGGTTCCCATGGTTTTCCCTCAGGCGAGGATTCCCGACCTCCATGGCCGGAGAACGCTCTGATTATCCATCAGCGCGCTCGCCTGCCTGTTCCCAATGCGAGTTGCGTGCCACTTTTGCGGGGGGGGGCGGCGGAAAGGCGCGCGGTTACGGTGTGGGAAGCGTGTAGTCCTTGAACCGAGCACGTAAAACCTTCTTGTCGAACTTGCCCACGGACGTTTTGGGAATCGCGTCGACGAAGACAACGTCGTCGGGGAGCCACCACTTCGCGAGGCGCGGACGGAGGAATTCCAGAATTTGCTCACGGGTGAGCCGGTCTTTGGCCTCGGGCCGGGGAACGACACAGGCGAGCGGACGCTCATCCCATTTCAGATGGGGCACGGCAATCACGGCCGCTTCCGCAACGTCAGGATGAGACATGATCATGCCTTCGATGGCGATGCTGGAGATCCACTCGCCTCCCGACTTCACCAGATCTTTCGTGCGGTCGGCGATGCGCACGTAGCCGTCTGAGTCGATGGTCGCGACGTCCCCGGTACACAGCCAGCCGTCCTTGAACTTCTCCGGCGATGTGTCGTCGTTGTAGTAGGCCGACGCAACCCAGTTCCCACGGGCTTGAAGTTCTCCCATCGCCTGTCCATCCCAGGGCAAGACTGCGTCGGCGTCGTTGACGATGCGGAGTTCGATTCCGAAGAGGGCGCGACCCTGGGTGAGCCTGATCGCCTTCTGCTCTTCGTCCGATGCGTCCTTGTGAATGGAGAGCGGCCGCGACATCGATCCAAGAGGCGACGTTTCCGTCATGCCCCACGCATGAATGACGTTGATGCCGAGGTCTCGTCGGTAGGCCTCTTGCAGGGACGGCGGCAGAGCGGCCCCTCCGCACAGGATGCGATTGAGCGCGCCGAGATGGTCTTTCACTTTGACCAACGGGCCAAACATTCCCTGAAGGACGGTGGGGACGCCCCCTGCGCAGGTGACGCGGCAATCCACGATCAACTGCGCGCAAATATCCGGAAGCATGAACCGGCCTGCGAACACCACGTCGGCGCCGGTCATCAGGCAGGCATAGGGCAGGCCCCAGGCATTCGCGTGAAACATCGGAACGACCAGAAGCGAAACATCACGCTCGGACAGCGCAAAGCAGTCGGCCAGAGACAGCGCGTAAGTGTGAAGAATGTTTGAACGATGGGAATAGACGACTCCCTTCGGGTTGCCGGTGGTGCCAGACGTGTAGCACATGGCCGCAGCCTGCCGCTCGGGCAGTTCGAGGTCGTACTCAATCGGACTGGCGCCCGCGATCAACTCTTCGTAGTCAAGCGTGCCCGGCGGTCTCGGGCCGGGCGCGTCATCCACCACGATGATGTGACGCACGCAGGTGATCTTCGGCGCGATCTTCTCCCAGAGCGGCCAAAGGCTCTTGTCGAGGATCAGAACGCTGTCTTCCGCGTGGCCCACGATGTAGGCAAGGTCATCGGGAAAGAGACGCAGGTTCAGAGTGTGAAGCACGGCGCCCATACAGGGTGCCGCGATGTAGGCCTCGAAGTGTTCCTGATGGTTCCAGCAGAGAGTCGCCACGCGCTCGTCCCCCTTGACGCCTAGGGCACGCAAGGCGCCTGCCAACCGGCGGCTGCGCTCGATGAGCTTCTCGAACTTGATCGTTTTGACACCATCGGCGGTCCGCGTCGTCACGGTTTTGCGCGGATGCATGCGCTCGGCGTGGCGCATCAACTGCGGAAGATTGAGGGAAACGTCCTGCATCAATGACTGCATAGTGCAGCCATGATACGCAACGAAGGTTCTAAGAAAAGGTGGTGTGCCTAGACCGTGGTCGAACTGGGAACTGCGGGATTAGGCGTAGCGTAGCGCTCCGGCTGGTCATCGAACTTCGTCTTGCACGCCTCCGAGCAAAACGAGTACGGATCGCCTTCGAAGATCGATTTGGGCGCGGCGTTCTCGTCCACGATTTCCATTCCGCACACGGGATCCGTTGGTAAGGTCATGGTTTTTCTCCTTTGCTGAGGCCGGCGATGTGCCGTCAGGC
>JBDSLN010000032.1:0-5204 GCA_039916365.1 Vicinamibacteria bacterium | reverse complement strand
GAGCCGGACTTCTACTGGATGAACCTCGCTTCGCTCGATCGCGCCGCCTGCGGCATCTTTCTGCTGAACTCGCTCAACCCAAGCATCGGCGCACCCGGAGACTCGTGTGTCAACTTCGTGACGCATCTCAACAGTCGCGCGAAAGACTTCTTCAAGAAGTCCGACGCCGAGCTGCTCGATGCCTATCTCGAAGACTTCCGCACGATCTTTGGGTTCGATCTCGAACCCTTCTGGACCAATGTGGCGCGGGTTCCAATGTACTCGCCGGTGTTCACCAAGGGCTATCGAAATCCGCCGCCCCGTTCCTCTCGGTTCTCGAATGTGTATTTCGCCGGCAACTACCGGACCTTTCCGTCGATCGTCTCCACGGGCACCGCGCTTCTGTCCGGTTTGCAGACGGCGGAGGTGATCCTCAAAGACCACGGCCTTCCCGAAGGGCTGGCCGAGGCGGCGCGCTCGTTCCGCGACTAACGTCGAAATGAGGCGCGATCCGCGCCCCGATTAGCCCCTTCACGCCGGGCGCACGGAGTCCCGCCCTGTGGACAGGAGTCTGATCCCTTCTCCCGCGCAGACTCCTAGCCGATGCGCAGCTCGGTCTTGATCTGTTCGATGCGGCTCTGGATGTCGCCCCGGTCCATGTCCTTGTACTTCTGCGGCAGCAGGTCACGGCTGGTGGATTCGAGGACCGCGCAGAGAATCTGCATCTCGCGTTCGCGCGAGTTCGTCGGAGGAATGAAGTCGGCAAAGACCTTGGCGAGATGCGCCGCCGATACTTCGGAAACGCCTTCGGCCTCGGCTTCGAGCGTGGCGCGGACCAGAACGGCTTCGAGATCGGAGCCCGACATGCCCATGAGTTCCTTGGGGCCGGCCACGGCGGAGATGTCGTTGACCGAAGTCTTGATGCCTAGCTTCTTGAGCATGACGCGATAGATCTCGTCGTACTCGGCGGGCGTTTCGGGATAGAAGAGAGGGACGTGCTCTTCGGCGCGGCCCTGGCGCTTCAAGTCGATGGGGAGAAGATCGGGGCGGCAGGTGATGAGGACCCAGAGGATCTTCCCGCGGTTACGGGTGTCGCCCATGAAGGCCGCGATTTGCGCGAAGACGCGATTCTGGGTGCCTGAGTCGCCACCTGCGTCGCGATTTCCGAGCGCGGCGTCCGCCTCGTCGATGATCACGCCGACCGGCGTCAGCGAGGAAAGGATCTTGAGGATCCGTTCGAGGTTGGCTTCGGTGGAACCGACCCACATCGAGCGGAAGTTCTTCAGCTTCACGCAGGGGAAGCCGATCTCGTTGGCGAAGCACTCGACCAGGAAGGTCTTGGCGCTACCGACGGGACCGCAGATCAGATAGCCCATGGGGACCGCGGCCGGGTTGCCGCGCGCAATGGCACGGGCCGCGCGTCGGAGACGCTCCTTGACCGCCGGCATCCCCGCGACCATCGAGAGGTCGTACTTCGGCTCGACGTATTCCAAAAGGCCGAGACCTTCCGTCTCGATGACTTCTTTCTTGATGCGACGGACTTCGTCGCGCGTGATCTTCGTAGCACCTGCGTCGGCGCCATCGAGGATCTGCCCGAGTTGAACTCGCGTCATGCCCGCGGTGAGTTCGGCGAGGCGGGCCGGCTCAAGCTCGCACATCTTCGTGTACCACTCCGGACTGCGCACGGTGGTGAGGTACTCCATCCGGCCTTTGTGATCGGGCCGCACGATCTCGACTTCGCGCGCCGCGTTCGCGCGGAGCAGCTTGGGATCGATCTCTGCCAACGTTTCCGTGACCAGCACCACCACGATGTTCTTGGCGAGCAGTGTCGGATCCTGTGACCACTTCCGCAGATAGACGAGCACCGCGCGGTCTTCCGGCGTGCGATACGAGGCATCCCCCACGGGCACCACGGTGTCTGCGAAGGGCAACATCATGACCACGGGCCGCGGCGGCTCGGCCATAGCGCAACTCTTGAAGTAGGAATCGAGCAGCGCGAACGAGTTCCCCGGATCGCGGGGAAGGGACTGAGCGAAGTTGGTTCCGTGGACCGCGTCGTAGGACTTCAGCTTGTCCTGGAAGTGTCCGCGTCCGGCTGGTGTCGAGAAGCTCAGGCCTTCGGCTCGGTTGTACGTGATCATCGCGGGCCACTGCGCGAAGAGGGTCTGCTGCAGGAACTGTTCGAGGGAAAGAAAGCGAAGCCCTTCGGATGACCGGTACGGAACCAGATCGGCGACCGTGCCGTGGATCAGAAACATGTTGGCCTGCTTGGCCTGGATGGCGCGCACCAGTTCGGCGGCCCAGCCGGGGAGCGTGTCGATGAAGGAACCTGGCGGAACCGTGGTGGTCATCGATTGCGTTCTCCTCTGCGCGGCGGGCGATTCGAGTCCTGACGATTCTGGGAAGACTGAGTCTTCTGGCCGGTGGCGCTGCGCACACCTGCGCCCATGATGGGATCGAGTTCGTCGGGCATCTGCATCATCGGTCGTCCGACTTCATCAGAGAGCGAATGCATCCCTGACAGCTCCGGCATGGAACCGAGAAGCTGCTCCATCTCCTGAACGCTGGCGGCATCCTGATCTGCTTGAGACAGCAGGCTGTCCATCTCTTCCGAGAAGGCGCGCGCGTCGGTAGCGGCCAGGGACTTCTGAAGCAGAAGTTGGAAGAGAGATTCCAGCGAGTCCACTTCCGCCAGCAGTGCGTCGCGGTTCGAGACGTTGCGATCTACGGCGTCGAGAAGTTTCTCCTTGATCTCGATGTTCTGTTTGCGCGCTTCTGCCACACGGGGCGACAGTGAGGTGTCGGCCAGCGATTCCTTCAGCTTCTCCGTGTCAGATCTAACCTTGGCGGCGTCGAAGGCTTGAATCATCGACTCGTACTTACGCACGAGCCAAAGGCGCTTCAGGCACGTGGCGAGGATGCCTTCGAACTTGTCGTTGTACTCGGCCAGAATGCTCTGGCTCGCGGTGGTGAGTCCCTGATAGTTGCCTTGAATCTGACGGCAAAGTTTCTTCAGCGAGTCGTAGCGCAGCTTCTGATCCGGATGAAGCTGGTCGTAGCGCTCGTTCTGGGACATGCTTTCGCTCTGGCGCGCGGCGTACTTCTTCTCGATCTCAAGACGACGCTTCAGCCGATCGAACATGAACGGCATGACCATGAACTCGCCGCCCAGCAGCATCAGGAAGGGCAGGGGCGAGACGGTGGCAACGGCCATGGTGGTGGCCGCGCCGAGCAGAATCACCTGGTACTGGTTGGCGAGCGCTCGCTTGAGGACCGGGTACTTCTCGAGCAAAGAGACGCCTTATGAACCGGCTTGCGGCGTCTTCTGCGGCTGGCCGGGGGCAGCTTCGGGAAAGGGCGCTGCCACCGCGACGGCGTCGGGCTTCTTCAGCCCCATCTCGACTTCGAACTCGGAGAGGACGCTCTGCGCCTGAAGCTGACGCGCCTTGCGCTCCATCTTGATCCGATCGACATTCAGTCCGCCCGTGGCAATCTCCACGGACGCCTTGCTCTCGGCCACCTTCTGCTTGATCTCGTCGAGATACTTCTCGGTGGTCGCGGCGGTGCCGTAGGTGTCGAGTTCGGCCAGCGCGTTCGCGGCGCCGCGCATGACTTCGGCCTTCTTCGATTCGTGGATGGCCTGACGCGCCTGCTCGATCTTCTTCTTGAGCTTGCCCTTGATGTCGTCCACGGTGAGCTGTGCGTTCTCGAACGCGTTGGACGCGGCCATGTGCTGTTCGCTGGTCGCGGTCAACTGCTGGCGCAGCTGTTGCAGAGTCGCGGCGTCATCCTCGGCGATGCGACGCGCTTCGGGGCTGCCTTCTTTGAGGGCTGCCTGGATTGAGGCGATGAGCTGCTTCTGCTCGCGCTCCAGCTCGACCTTCTCCTGATCGAGGCGGATAACGGTGGCCCGGGTGGTAATCAGGATCTGGTTAAGCCTCGGAAGAGTGTTGCGCATCTCTTCGATGGACTCCTGGAGCATCACCTCCGGGTCCTCGCCGAACGAGATGAAATAACCCATCCAGGATTTGAGCATTCTGCCGAGCCGACCAAACATGCGGATATCTCCTTGGTGCTGTGATGCGAGAACTTGGGGACGGCTAAGCGATGGTCGCGGGACCCTTGTCGTCGGTGGCGTTGCCGACCGAAACGGGATTCTTCTCGATAAAGGGGCCTACCGCTTCGAAGAGCTTGGACTCTTCGATGCGCTTGCGAGCCTGCCATTCGGCGAAGCGCTTGTGCTCCTCCGCTGCAGCGTCGAGATTGGCCTGAATCTTTTCCTTGTTGCGGCGAACCAGGTCGTCGATTCCGGCCTGCAGCGAAGCGTTTTCCTTCTCGCGGTCGGAGTTGCGCGCATCGAGCTTCATGCGCAGAAAGCCCTCGAAGCCATCGAGCGCATTGTCCCGGGCCAGGGCATCGTGAATCACGTCCTCGATGGGCACGGGGCCCGTGGGATTCATGCGCAGGAATCCGGACAGCGCCGCGGCCTTGGCCTTCATGTCGAGTGTCTCAAAGTCTGACGATGAAAGGATTTCGAGGACTTTGTAGGCGGTGAAGCCGTGGACTGGATCCTTTACGCCGGACGCTTTGTAGATGGACGCGAAGTCGGGGATGTCTTTGCCGGGAGTGAGGGATTGCTCATCCAGCCGGGGCGCCGGAACGCGGTGGATGATTTCATCCATCGAGGGCGTCGGATGGGCGGGAGGGAGGGGGCGGCGCATCGGAGCGACTGCGGGTTGCACAGCGGGCGCCGCCTTCTGTGGCGGCGGGGAGAATTCGACCGCAGGCTCGTCGGACTCGACGAGCTTCATCTTTTCCAGAATGCCTTTGAGACCCATAAAAGAAGCGTAGGCGTCGGAGTGCCACGGAGTCAAGGGACGGAGAGTGGCACCCTCCTACCCGGTTCGCGCCGCCTTGTATTCCTCGAGTTCTTCAAGCGTCTTCGGCCAATCTCCCTTCAGGAGGCGGGACAGGCCGCGGTCGGCAAGAAGTTTGCCTCCGGTCTGACAGGTCGGGCAGTAGTTGCATTCATTGTCGGCGTAGGCGATGCGTTGCACCGGAGTCGCGCAGACCGGGCAGGGTTCCTTCGCCTTCCCGTGGACGGACATGTCGGGATGGAACGCAGTGACTTTCTCGGGAAACCTTGCGCCCCACTGCGCACGAAGTCGTGCGCACCATTCAACGAGGGTAGACCGTATCGCTTCGTAGAGACGCTCCAACTGAGC
>JBDSLN010000031.1:0-4419 GCA_039916365.1 Vicinamibacteria bacterium | reverse complement strand
CGAAACAATGACCCCGGACTTCTGGGCGATCATGTGCGGCACCACCGCGCGCGTGCAGACAAAGACGCCGCGGAGATTCACGTCGATGACGAGATCGAACTGTTCGTCGGACATCACCGAGACCTGGCCGTCCTTCACTTTGGCCAGCATGCCGTCCCGCAGAACACCCGCGTTGTTGATCAGGACGTCCACCTGTCCAAACGTCTCGATCACGCGTGTGGTCGCCGCCTGAACGGCCGCGGCATCCGCGGTCGAGAGCCGGATGAAGACCGCTTCGGCCGCGCCCGACAACTTCAACTCTCCGACGATCCCCGCTTCGTTACCTTTGACGTCCCAGACCGCCACCTTGCAGCCTTCGGCCGCGAATGCGAGTGCGGTGCCTTTGCCGATGCCAGCCGCTCCGCCGGTCACGATCACTGATTTGTTCTTGAGTCCGGTATCAATCATGAGGCTACGTTTTTACCACTGCCAGGCGATCAGCAGGCCAGCCGAACCAGGCCAGAATAAAGTGCTACATTCAGGCCTATGAAAGCGGCCAACGTCCGTCCGATCACCGACCTCAAGAATCACACGAAAGAGCTGGTGCAGGAGATCATCGATGGCAGCGGCCCGCTCCTGATCACCCAGAACGGGAAGCCCCGCATCGTGGTCATGGATGCGGCCGAGCATGATCGCCTCTCCGAGACCATGTCCATGCTCAAACTCCTCGCCCATAGCCAATCCACTCTCAATCGCACCGGGCGACTTCATTCAAGTGCCACGGTGCGGGCGCGGGCGATGGCGGTTCTAGCCAAGGCCGCGAAAGGATGACCAGCGGCCGGTACACGGTCGCATGGACCGACGTGGCGAGCGACGACATGGAGCGGATCGCGACGTATCTGGCCCACGATTCGCCCACGCGGGCCGCGAATATCGTGGACCGCATTGTCAGGCGCGGTGAGTCTTTGAGCTTTGCGCCGATGCGTGGCAGAACCCTTCCGGAGCTTCGTGGCGTGACCGACCAGACCTGGCGCGAGGTTCAGGAGCCTCCCTGGAGGATCGTGTATCGCGTCGCGCCCGACCGGCGGGTCGAGATCCATGGCGTTCTCGACTCAAGACGCAGCCTCGAGGATCTACTTCTCGACCGCCTGCTACAAAGCTACTGAACGCGGCCTTCGCTTCGACGCAAATCGATGACGTTCAGCCCAAGCGGCGGAAGGAGCGTCTCCAGACCATCCGGCGCACCCGGCTCGAGGATCACATTGGTGACACCCCACGACAGGAGCGTGCTCGCAAATTTTTCGGGTTGATGGTCGAGCAGATCGCCCAGGCCGTTGATGTGATTCGCGACCGCTTCGGATCTACGTGAGACCAGGCCCGTCACGATCCTGCGTCGATGCTGGGTTTGCAGAAGCACCGCGAAACCATCGAGCGTGGTGAGGGGAATGTTGCAGACGTCGCCCGGAACCAGCCGCGAGAGATCAAGCGGAGACTGAAACACCTTTGCGAGCGGACGCGGCGACCACATCTCGAGACCCGCAAAGACCGCGATCACTCCGACAATCGCAGCGCCGCGCACGCTCTTTCGTTCGATCTGGGAGAGAAAGCGGGCGGCAGGAACGGTCAGAAAGAAAAGCGCGAACAGCACGCAGCGCACCGGCGTACGCCCCATGGAAAACGGCGGGACGGTCATCAGGAACGAATACGGCATGGCGAGCCCTGTCTCCGTCCCGAAGATCTTCAGGGTGGGCCCGAGGCTCAGGGTCAGAAAGGCCAGAGCCAACACGCCGCAGAGCCCCGTCCAGAAATCGCGCACGCGTACGAGGCCGACGAGCGCCGAACCCAGCAGGACAAATCCAAGGAACGCCTCATGGCCGCCCACCCCTTTCCCGACCTGACGATGAAGGGGCGCCATGAACGACAGCCAGGGCTGGTTGGACGGGTTTGGAACCACGAAGCCGGCCAGATTCGCCGACCAGAAGCTGGCCTGCCGCACATTCATCGGCTGCGCGCCCCCGCTCACCCAGGCGAACGCAAAAGGCGAGACCATCACGACTGCGATCACGAAGGCCGCGGCGATCCGCGCTCCGCCCAGCGCAGACAAACGCGATGCGACCTGAGCGCGCGTTTCTCCGCGCGCGAGCGTCACCGCACCGATCGCCAGGAACGTCACCCATACGAACACGATCAACTCGCCAAAATACGGCCCGCCTCCGAAGAGCAGGGCGATCGCGATCACCGGAAACAGCCGGGGCTTCTCCCAGAGACTCACCAGACTCCATGCCGAAAGCGGAAGAATGGCGGCGGTGGACAGATGGTTCAAATGCGGCGCGTGAAGCTGGTTAAACGCTGAAAACGCATACGCGATCGTGACCGCAAGGGAGGCGAGCCGCGAAGCGCCGATCCTGCGCAAGAACGCGTAAGTCGCGAAAGCGATCACGGCGTAGCTCAGGCCGATGGCCAGCTTGTACGCGACCATCGGGTACAACAGGTCCTCAGGTCCGTCGAAGGAGCCGAGGACGCGCCGCCACAGCTTCACCGTCGCAGTCACGGGAAAGAAGCCGGGGGTCAGAACGTGCGCGGCAAGCGATGTGCCGATCGGATCAAACACGATGTCCGAATGGAGGGGCGACTCGCCGGAGGAGATCGCGCGATCGACGCTCCACATGTTCCAGACGAGCTGGCCGTAGTCGGTTCCGAGAACCGGGATTCCGTTGAGCGGAAAAACCTGGGTCCAGGTGAACAACAAGGCGAGCGGCACCGACAGAACCGCCGCGACCATGGTCTCCCTGCGCCAGGGAGACCGCGTCACGACTTCGTGTCGCGCTTGATCGGCTCGAGGGTCAGCGGCACCGCACGGAGCTTGTCGGCTCGATTCTTCGCGTCATCGAAGAAACGCATCTGCGCCCGTGAGGGATCCTCGCCTTTGCCCGGCTTGCGGCGGCGGTAGGCCCCGTCTGATTCCAGAATGCGCGCCTTCGTGTTGTCTTCGAAGAACCAGTCGAGAATGCAGTTGAGCCGCTCCACCGCATCCTTCGACGTGACCCGCGTCATCAACTCGATCCGGCGATCCAGGTTGCGCGGCATCCAGTCGGCGCTCGCAATGTAGTGCTCCTCGTCGCCGCCGTTCCAGAAGTTGTAGATGCGCGAATGCTCAAGATAACGGTCGATGATGGAAACGACCTCGATGTTCTCGGAGATGGACTTAAGGCCCGGACGCAGGCAGCAGATACCGCGCACGTTGAGCTGGACCTTTACGCCCGCAGTCGACGCCGCGTACAACGCCCGGATGATGTCTTCGTCGACCAGCGCGTTGATCTTGGCGCGGATCCGGCCCGGCTGGCCCTGTTCGGCGCGTCTGCGTTCACGCTCGATCATCGAGAGGATCTTCGTACGCAACGCCACCGGAGCCATGGTGAGGCGCTCCATGGTCGGCGGATCAGAAAACCCGGTGATGGCGTTGAAGAACGCCGACAAATCCCGGCCAATCGCTTCGTCAGACGAGAGCAAGCCGATATCCGTATACAGACGCGACGTTTTCTCGTTGTAATTGCCCGTGGACAGATGCACATAGCGCCGAATGCCTTGCGGCTCGCGGCGGACCACCAGCGTGGCCTTGGCGTGAGTCTTCAACCCGCGGATGCCGTAGATGACGTGAGCGCCCGCGTCTTCCAGGCGACGCGCCCAGCGGATGTTCGAAGCCTCGTCAAAGCGCGCGGTCAGCTCCACCACGACCGTGACCTGCTTGCCGGATTCAGCGGCGGCCACCAGGGCTTTGACGACGTCCGAATCGGAGGCCGGTCGATACAGCGTCTGTTTGATCGCGAGAACCTGCGGATCGGCGGTTGCCTGCTTGACGAAGTCGATAACCAAGTCGAACGACTCGTAAGGATGATGCAGCAGGACATCGCGTCTTGAGAGCAGAGTGAAGAGATCGGCCGACTCGGCGGGCAGCAGCGTCGCCTGGGCACGCTGCGGCGGATCGCGGAACGCGTCAAGTGCGGGCAGGTCGAGAATCTGAAAGAAGAGGCGAAGGTCCAGCGGGCCCTGGATGCGATAGACCAGTGGTTCGGCACCCGGAAAACGGGACACCAGCTCCGTGAGCAGACTCTCCGATACACCGGCATCGATATCGAGGCGCACGACCTGCGAACGACGTCGCCCCCGGACTTCGTCTTCGACCTGCGACAGGAAGTCGTCGCCGCCTTCGTCATCGATATCGAGTTCGGCATCGCGCAACACCCGGAACGCGGCCGCGTCGCGGATGGCCTGTCCCGGAAAGAGCGCGCCCAGTTGAGACAGAACGACGGTCTCGAGGCGGACATAGGTGGACTCGGCCCCGGGCACGCGCACCAGACGCGGCAGCACGGCGGGGACGGGGACCACGCCAAGGCGCGGCTCGCCCCCGGCCTTCTCGGGCTCGAACAGAACCGCGAGATT
>JBDSLN010000030.1:0-10185 GCA_039916365.1 Vicinamibacteria bacterium | reverse complement strand
AAACTCTGGGCATGGGTCGAGAGGGAGTATCTGGTGGCGATGATGGACTGGTGGAGCCGAAAGATTCTCTCGTGGCGGCTCTGCAATTCGATGGACAACCGCTTCTGTATCGAGGCGCGCGAGGAAGCAATTCGGGAGTTCGGAGGCCCGAATATTTTCAATACCGACCAGGGCGCGCAGTTCACATCGAGCGGGTTTCTGTCCGTCTTGAAAGAGAACAACATCCAAATCAGCATGGACGGTCGTGGTCGCGCCATCGACAACGTCTTCGTCGAGCGTCTGTGGCGGAGCGTGAAGTACGAACACGTGTACCTGAATCCGAGAGAGAACGGCCACGAGGTGGAGAACGGCCTTCGAACGTACTTCGAGTACTACAACACCGAGCGTTCTCATACTGCCCTGGACGATCAAACGCCTGACGAGACTTACTACGGCATCGCCCAAAGGAAAAGAGCTGCATGATCCCCGGGCAGCACGACGAGATCCTGGTACGGGATCGATCACACGGCGTCAAGGCCAGGCCCGTCGGGCGCCTGACGGCGGCCTTGACCCCGCGCGCTCGATCCCGAAACGCGCTCCGCTATGCCGTGCTGCCCTACAATCCCGCCCGGTCGTCCGCGCCGGCCGTCAAACCAACAACACTGACATCCACCTTATTTGCACCGCCGGATTGTCTAAACGGCGGGGTCCACCTCAGGACTCCCACCCACGCTCTATCTTGTGGATCCAGCCGTGTTGGCGTGGATGGATGCGCCTGTCCTCGCTCCCCGCGAGGTCGGCCCGAAGTTCGACCGGATCAGCCGGCCCGAGGCCGAGGCTTTGCTCTCGGCTGCGGACACCGTGGTGTGGGACACATCGTTCGCCGGGGCAGGCGGGCCGTTGCGGCAGGCTGCCGATCCCGCGACCGAATTAGCCCGCCGCGGGTTCGTTTTGGTGCGGTCCGCCGGACCTGTCAGG
The DNA here is from genome assembly GCA_039916365.1 of Vicinamibacteria bacterium. Classification (GTDB taxonomy): domain Bacteria; phylum Acidobacteriota; class Vicinamibacteria; order Fen-336; family JAGNNV01; genus JAGNNV01. The sequence continues at coordinate 9,228 of JBDSLN010000030.1, read as the reverse complement.
GTCTACTCCCGAGCGCCAAAATAGAGGAGACGTCGCAGGGCGCGACGCCGACCAGATCAGCCTGACCCACTACGAGGGCGGCGACTTGGTGTAATTCCGGCCCAACATGCTGAACGCGCCCGAGGGTTGAAGAATCAAGCCATCGCTTAGACTCTCCCCGAGGTCAAAAAACGAGTGGACACAGCAACACCCCCGAAGAAAACCCTGGGTCGAAATGATCCTTGTCATTGCGGATCAGGGAAGAAATACAAGCAATGCCATCTGGATGCGGACGAGACGGCAGGCCGCGAAGGCCGCGCCCTAGCCGCCGCTGAAGCCGAGAAGAACGCTCCGGCTCCTGAGCCTGCGAAAGACGGCGAAAAGCCGGGCAAGAAGGCTCACGAAAAGACATCGTTCCACGACCAGCAAGGCCGCGGCGGGCCGAACACCAAGGGCTTCCAGCGCGCCTCAGCTGTCCGCAAAGTCGGCGTCGGCGGTTAAGACTCCGTGGGCCGCATCCACCGTGGGTGCCGCGCCAGCCCGATCACGATGTTCGCGGTCAAGAATGAAGCGAGGTTGAAGAGCCCTGTTCCGTCCCGACCCGAAGTCTTGACAACGCGGATGTCGGTTCGGCATGATCCGGTTCGAAGGCGATCAAGTCCGCGCCTCACTCGCGAAGTTCCTCCTCCCGCGAGTTCAGCCGCAGCGTCCGCTTATCCCTTCCTCGGATTATCCTTCGGTCGTGAGCATTCGCAGCACATCGGGACGCAAAGAATCCGCTTTGCAGAGCGGAAAGCATCATCAGCGGGTCAACGACGCCCAGACGTTGATGCTCGACGACATGGAACTCACCTGGGAGAAACGTCATCCGATGTTTTCGGACTGGCGGAAGGAACTGAAGGGCTATTCCGTCTCCGTGTGGTTGAAGCCCGGAAGAACGAAGGAACTCATCCTCGATGTTCCGTTCGCGGTGTACGGTCTGGACCACCTTCCCAACACCGACCGCTGGAACCAGGTTCTCTCGATGGCCATCCGTTCGGCGATGGACGCGGGCTGGGACCCGGAGTCGCGCGGCGGAGCCCGCCGCCACACTCCAGAGTAACGACTACTTCTGATCGGGCGCTTTCCCCGAGGCAAGTTGCTCAAGCGCCCTGATGAGGCCTTGAGCGGCCGCCGGGATGTCCTTGCCCGCCGAGAGCAGCACCGTCTTTGGGTCGACGCGATCGCCGTACAGACGGATATTGGCGTCCGTATCCTGCTTCAGGGAAGCGCCCTCGAGCGAGACGCCCGCGAACACGCCGCGGCTCTTCGAATAGCTCAGGATCTCCGCGCGCATCTGGAGGTCGGTGGCCGCTTCCGCGTTGCGGCCGAGCGGACCCGCCGCGACGGATGCATCGGCGCCCAGAGTGAACTTGCTGCTGAGGAGGTAGTTGACGCCTTTCTGATTCATGACCAGCAGAACGAAGTCGGATGACTGACCTCCGATCTGGAAGCCGATGCTCGCGCCCTTGAGTTCCACCATGAGCGGCTGGCCCCAGGGGCCGCTCCCGCCATGAGTACGACACACCGCAGCGCCGTAGCCGAAACGCCCGCCGATGCCGAGAGCGGCCTTCTTGACGCCAGGAATGATGATGACGCACTTCGCCTTTTCAACCAGGTCGCGCGGCGCGCCTTCCTTCACGCCAGCCAACTCCAGCAGCACCTGACGGCTTTCTTCAAGGCGCTCGGCCTCCTTGCCGTCCTTGTCGTCGGCGAAGGTGGAAAGCGCCGGGACGCTGATGAGGAGGGCGATGGCGAGAGGCGTGAGGTGACGTGTGTTCATACAGCGACCATACGCCGTGACCTCGCTTCGTCCCATTACGGGACGTCCCTCAGCCTTCGAGCGGGATCGCGGCGAGGACCGCAGGTGCTGGCGCATCGCCCTTGAAGGCCAGGCGTCGGTTGAGTTCCCGGTTCAACAGAGTCATGTTCAGGATGAACTGCAGCGCGACCGCGATCACCCCGATGTACCACACATGCTTCAGCTCGAAGCCGGGTCGGTGCGCAAGCATGTATGAAGGCACCGCGAAGATGATCAGGCGCAGCATCGAACTGATGAGCGAGGGCAGGGTGTTGCCGATTCCCTGGAAGACGCTGGAACTCACGAACACGAGTCCCGAGAGGAGGAAGTTCCAGCTGATGATTTGCAAATACTCGGCGCCATAACGCACCACTTCCGGGTCTCTGGTGAAGATACGAATCAATGAGTCAGGGGCGATGTGGCAGAGGATCGTCAGGATCACCATCACCGTGCTGCTCATGGCCGCCCCCGCCTTGAAGGCACCGCGAACGCGTTCACCGAGCCGTGCGCCATAGTTCTGTCCGACCACCGGGCCAGTGGCAAATGCGATGGCTACGGTCGGAAGGAAGAGGGCCTGCATGATCCGTGCTCCGATGCCGAAGCCTGCCTGAGCCGCCGACCCGAAGGGCCGGATGATGTCGTAGACCAGCGCTGCGTAGACGGTCATCAGCGCGAACTCGCCGCCCGCGGGCAGGCCGATTTTCAACATGTTCCACCACAGGCCGAGATCGGGATCCCATTGGTCGCGGCGGAACTTCAGAGGACTGCCGGCGCGCCCGAAATAGAGAGTGAGTGCGACGACACCCAACAGCACCGCCACCAAAGACGCGATCGCGGTGCCGGCAACCCCAAGTGGTGTGCCCGTGACCCAGCCGAACATCAGCGTGGGCGCGAGCGCGATATTGATGATGAGCGTGCCGATCTGGATCAGAGTGGGGATTTTCATGTCTCCCATTCCGCGTAGCGCCGAGCCCATGGCGACCATGGGGAACTGAAGAAAGAGGGCGGGGATGAACCAGTTCAGGTACGCCTCGGCCTGGAAGGCGGTGGCCGCGTCCGCTGACAGGGTGTCGCAGTAGGCATTGCGCAGCAGGAAGAAGACGATGCCGAAGACGAGGCCGGTCACGCACGAAAGAATCAACGACTGATTGAAAACCCGCTCCGCTTCATCCCGATCCTTGCGACCAAGCGACTGGGCAACCAGTGATGTGGCGCCGACGCCGAGCGACTGAGTGAGGGCCAGGACCAGATACATCACCGTCCCGGCGAGGCTGACGCCGGCAACCGCCTCTTTGCCCAGCTTTCCCACGAAATACAGATCAGCCAGAAAATACAGGGTTTGGAACGCCGTGGAGAGCGCAATAAAGCTTGCCAGCCGTATCACATGACGTGAGACGGGGCCTTTCGTCATGTCGTTCATGAGGGGGGCACGTTATATCGTGATTGAGAGGCGACAAACCTAAATGTCCAGCGATCTTTCTCCTCTCGACGCAGACAACGGATCTGAGGGCAATCCCAGATCGCGATCGCGCTGGCCAGTGCCCATGGCGGCTCTGGCGGTTCTCGGATTGATCGCGGTCCGTCCCTGGGCCCGGTCGATGGAAGCGAGCGGTGAGGTCGACGGTGCGTCTCGATCGACGGCCGTGGACGACGACAGCCAGCAACCGCCGGTTAGGCTCGCCGGGCCGAACGATCCCAAAGCACTCGAACCCATCGGACGACTGACCGCGCGTCCGGACAAGTTTCTGTTTCAACCCGGCAAGGACATGACCCGTCACTGGGTGCGCCTTTACGGCGCTGAAGGCGATCTCCGCTGGTCGAGCGAAGAGGTTTCTGGCAACTCCTGCGTGTTGCCTGCGACCGTCGTTCTCGAGGAAGGGCGTTATTTCTGGCAGGTGGTGGGCGAGACCGGCACAGCCGCCGATCCGAAGCGCCGCCCCACGTCGCCCCTGGTCGAGTTCGAGCTCTACCACGCCACTTAGTTGACGGGGTCGGCAGCAAAGTTTCCTCCGACGGAACCTCGGTGGCCTGAGGCTCGTCTTATGGACTAAGGCGTCATTCAATTCGTTGAGCCTCCGGTCCGCAAGCATCTGCTCCCAGGAGACACACATGCGCAAAGCACCCATCGTTATCGCCGTTCTCATCGTTTGCGGCCTCGGAGCCGCGGCGTATTCGCGCTCCTTGAAGTTGGCCGACCCAGGGTTCAAGACCGTCCTTATCTCCCGCGGTGAAGTGGTCGAGAAGGCGCTCGCCGTCGGCGCCATCAAGCCCGACCAGGAGATCTCCGTGAAGAGCAAGATCTCCGGCATCGTGAAGAAGTCGTATCGGGAAGTGGGTGACTACGTCCGCGCCGGCGATCCCTTGTTCGAGATCGCGCCCGATCCGACGCCTCTTGAGTTGACCGAGGCGCGCCGTGAACTTGAAAGCACCCAGAACGCCTACGATCAGGCGAAGCGCAGCTACGACCGTCAGGACTCCCTTAAGAAGCAGGGCATCACATCGACCCAGGACTTCGATACCGCAGATAAGAATCTCCAGGAAACCCAAAGCAAACTCGGCCTCGCACGCGAGAAGCTCGCGCTCGTCGAGAAGGGCCGAATCAAATCGGAGCGGCTCAACGTGGAGTCGGTGATCCGCGCTCCCGTAAGTGGCACCATGCTGGAACTCAACGTCCACGAAGGCGACCCTGTGGTTCCATTGACCAGTTTCCAGGCCGGCACGCCGCTCGCCGTGATGGCCGACATGAAGACGCTGCTGTTCAAGGGCACGGTCGACGAGATTGATGTCGGCAAGCTCACCGAAGGGCTGCCCGCGAAGATCAAGATCGGGGCTCTGCCTGAAGCGGTGGTTGAAGGTACCTTGTCGAAGATCTCGCCGAAGTCGAAGACCGCCGAAGGTGCCACTCTGTTTGATGTCGAGATCGCCATCGTGGCCGCGAAGGGCGTGGTTTTGCGGGCAGGATACTCGGCCAACGCCGACATCGTCATCCGCGAGAAGAAGGATGTTCTTCTGGTTCCCGAGCGCCTCGTGAAGTTCGAAGGCGGCAAGGCGAGCGTCGAAGTGCCCGGCGAGATGGGCAAGGAGCCGGTTAAGAGAGAGATCAAGTACGGACTGTCCGACGGAATGAACGTCGAAGTCACCGCAGGGCTGAAGGACAAGGATCAGGTCGTCGAGCGAGCGCCCAAGAAGATCGAGTAGCACGCAACGCGACCCACCGAGACGCCCATGAACTCCCTCTCTTTCCTGAAGCAGATGGCGCACGACGTGCGCCACCAGAAGATGCGGACGGCTCTCACCGTTCTAGGAATCACCTGGGGCACGGTGTCGGTGGCGCTGCTCGTCGCCTTCGGCGAGGGACTACAGACGAAGATAGCCCAGCAACAGAAGGGCCTCGGCGAGAACATCGTGATTGCGTTTCCCTCACGCACCTCCATGCCCTATCAGGGGCTGGGCAAGGGGCGCCCCGTTCGCGTCAACGACGAAGACATGGAAGCGATGCGCCGCGAGATTCCTGAGGCCGCGTTCTCGGGTGAGTTCTCGAGGAGCAACTCGTCGTTCAAGCGGGAAAAGGTTCGCCTGACCCCTGACATTTCCGCGAACAGCCCTGTCTTCGCCTTGATGCGTAACGTCATCCCTGCGGAAGGCGGTCGCTACATCAACGACCTCGACATGGATCGCCGCCGCCGCGTCGTCTTTATCGGCGACAAGTTGAAGACCGATCTCTTCGGCGACGGGGAAGCGGTCGGTCAGAGCATCATGATCGAAAATACGCCGTTCCTGGTGGTCGGGGTGCTACAGAAGAAGGGCCAGGACAGCAGCTATGGCGGGCGCGACGAAGACAAGGCGTTCATTCCCGAAACCTCGTATCGGGGTCTCTTCACTGAGCGTTACTACGCGAACTTCATCTTTCAGGCGAAGAACGCCGAGTCCACACCCATCGTCACGAAGCAGGTGTACGACGTCCTCGCGCGCCGGCACAAGTTCGACCCGACCGACAAGGAAGCCGTCGGCATGTGGGACACCACCGAGGGCACGAAGTTCTTCACCATCTTCTTCGGCATCTTCCGCGGCTTTCTCGCCATCGTCGGCTCGTTCACTCTGATCGTCGGCGGCATCGGCGTCTCGAACATCATGTACGTGGTCCTCGAAGAACGCATGAAGGAAATCGGCATCAAGCTCGCGATCGGGGCGAAGCCGAAGTTCATCCAGACCCAGTTTCTTCTGGAGACCCTGACGATCACCGCGATCGGCGGAGTCCTCGGCTTCCTCATCACCATCAGCGTGATGGCGCTCTTTCCGTACGCCGGGCTCGACGAGTACGTCGGTACGCCGAAGGCGTCGCCCCTGGTGTTGCTTTCGACCAGCGCCTTGCTCGGACTGATCGGATTCATCGCAGGCTACTTCCCGGCCCGTCGTGCCTCCATGCTCGATCCCGTTGTTGCGTTGAAGCTGGGCTGACGCGACGATGTTGTCCATCCTCAAGTCCGAACTCGACCTGGTCTGGAGCCTGTTTCGGCAGGACGCCTCTCACAATCGCAAGCGGATGATGCTGACGGTGGTGGCGATTGCCTGGGGCACGCTTTCCATCGTGATGCTTCTGTCCTTTGGCGAAGGCATGAAGCGCGCGTTCCACAAGGGCACTCGGGGCATGGGCGAGAACATTGGCGTGCTGTGGCCGGGCTCTACAACCAAGGCGTTCGCAGGCATGGGTTCAGGCCGGTCGATCTCTTTTCAGGATGACGATGGCGCGATGCTCGTGGCCCGTATTCCTTCTCTGACCGCCGTGTCGCGTGAATACTCTCGTCGTCGCGGTCTGACTGCGGGGACGAAAACAGTGAATGCGCGTGTCCGCGGCGTCGATCCGTCATTCGGCGCGATCCGTAATCACGTCCCGCAGGCTGGTGGACGGTTCCTCAATGAGGAAGATCTGCGTGAGAAACGTCGCGTGATCTTCTTAGGGGAGGAGCTGGCGCAAGATCTCTTCGGCAAGCAGGACGTAGTCGGGAAAGAGGTGGCCATCAACCAGTCCGTGTTCACGGTTATCGGCGTCGCGGAGAAGAAAACCATGATGGGCATGTACAGCGGGCCCGACAAGAATCAGGCGGCGATCCCTGCGTCCACGTTCCTGTCTATGTACACGGATGCGAAGGTCGGCAACTTCGTGTATCTCCCGACCAGTCTCGAAACGGCCGACCTCGCCAAGTCTGAGATCTACCGCGTACTGGCGGCCAAGTACCGATTCGATCCGGACGATCGTCGGGCACTCTCCATCTGGGATACCCGCGAGAACCAACGCATCACCGACAACATCGCCCTCGGCATCCAGATGTTCCTGGGCATCATTGGCGCGCTGACTCTCTTCGTCGGAGGCATGGGTGTCGCGAACATCATGTACGCCGTGGTTAAAGAACGCACCCGCGAGATCGGCATCAAGATGGCGCTGGGCGCGAAGGCCCGCCAGGTCATGGCTCCGTTCGTTCTTGAGTCCGTGATGATCACGTCGGCGGGCGGCGTCTTCGGCACGCTGGTGTCGCTTTCGATCATCACCATCATCGGCATGCTGCCGCTTAACGGCGAGGCGTTCGACCTGATGGGGAAGCCGACCTTCTCGCCCGCCATCGCCATCGCGACTTCGCTGATCCTGGGTGCGGTGGGGATGTTTGCGGGCTATTTTCCGGCGCGACGCGCGGCGTCCATCAATCCGGCCGAGTCGCTGCGTTACGAGTAGAAAAGGTACGAAGCCATGATTGAAATGACCGACATCCGCAAGGTCTACAGCACGGGACGCATGGAGGTGGCGGCGCTGCGTGGCGTGAATCTGACCATCGGCCGCAATGAATACGTTTCGATTGTCGGACCGTCCGGTTCGGGTAAGTCGACCCTGATGAATCTGATCGGCTGTCTCGACACGCCGAGCTCCGGAACCTACATGCTCTCCGGCGACAACGTGGCGGGGCTTGACCGCAATCAGCTGGCCGAGGTCCGCAACAAGCGCATCGGGTTCGTCTTCCAGAGTTTCAACCTGTTGCCATACGCGTCCGCGCTGGAGAACGTCGCGCTGCCCTTGCTGTTCGCGGGGATCAACGACAAGAAGCGCCACGAACGCGCGAAGGAAATGCTGGAACGGGTTGGCCTCGGCGACCGCATGGACCACAAGCCGACCGAGCTTTCCGGTGGGCAGATGCAGCGCGTCGCCATCGCCCGAGCACTCGCCAACAACCCGGCGATCATCCTGGCCGACGAGCCGACGGGCAACCTCGACTCCGCCTCGGGCCACGCGATCGCAGATCTCTTCGGCGAGCTTCACGCCGCCGGTCAGACCATCGTGATGATCACGCACGACAACGGCCTCGCGAAGATCGCGTCGCGCAGTGTCCATATCCATGACGGCGAGATCGTCGAAGACACGCGCGTGGCGGCGTAGCCGGTTAGGCTCTAAAGGCGGACGGCGACACTCCGACTTCCCGTTTGAAGAACCGGGCGAAGTACGCCGGGTCCCTGAAGCCCAGGGCATAGCCGATTTCCGCAGCGCTCGTGTCGGTGTGGGCGAGTTGTCGTTTCGCCTCGAGCGCGATCCTTTCGCGGATGACGATGCCGGCGCTGCGGCCTAGGTGCCTTCGAGCGAGTTGATTGAGATGACCGACGGTGATGCGCAGGCGCCGAGCGTATCCCTGGGGCTGATGCACGTCGCGGAAGTGGCGTTCGATCAGAAGGCGGAGCCGGACCGCAGTGGGGTTCTCTCTTACCGTTTCGCCGGTCCTCTCCGTGTAGAGCCGCGCGAGCTCGATCAGCGTCTGGTAGAGCGCGGCGCGCAGCGCGTGGGGACTGTCGGACCTTAGTCCTTCGACCTCTCGCTTCATCGCCTGCAGTCGAGCCGACATCAACGACGTCTGTTTCGGACCCAGGTGGAGACGGAGATCGGCGCCGTCGTGATGGAAGTAGGGAAGAGTGAAGAGGAAGAGCGGATCGCGGAAGAACTCCTCGACGAAGTCCGACGTGAAGAAGAGACACAAGCCGTCGAGCCCGTCGGTGCTCCATTGGCGCGGCTGCCCTGGGCGTGTGAAGAACAGGTCGCCCGGCGACAACGCATAGGCCTTTCCGTCGAGGGCGATCCGGCCACGCCCCTTCGTGACGAGAAAGATCTCGTAGAACGCGAGGACGTGGGGGTCGCCGCCCAGATCGAGGAAGGGAATCTCCTGGGCGCGCACAACATCGACAAGCAACTCACGACCGTATTTCGTGCGATGAAATTCAACGTGCCGAATCTTTCCGGAATTCCTCGTGACCGTTTTCATGCGATGCACGAAAAGTACCAGTCGCGCGCGGTTTCGTCCATTCCCTCGTTCGCTCGGTCTCCTTACGATTGGCGTCATGCTGATCGCTTCTCTCACACTTGTCCTCGCGTCCCT
>JBDSLN010000029.1:0-4759 GCA_039916365.1 Vicinamibacteria bacterium | reverse complement strand
TTGAAATGCGGTCGGTGCGGCGTCCTTGAGAAACTTGAACGAAGTACATGAGGTGCTTCTCGGTCGATTCGCGAAGTTCGTACTTCACGCGATGCGTCTTGAAAATCGATTCGAGCTGAGGCTGGAGTGCCACCGGGTCAGCGGCAGAGACCTTCAGCTCGAAGAACTTGTCGGGCCAGGGCTCGCGCCATTCAAGCGCCCATAAGACGCCCACGATGAAGACAGTCCCGAAGATGGCGAGATAGATCAAGCCAACGCCAGACGCAAGGCCGATGGCAAGACACGACAGCATGACGCTTGCATCCTTGGGATCGTCGATCTTCGCGCGGTAGCGAACCAGGCCTGCGGTGCCCGCGATGGCGAAGGCGCGCGCCAGGCTCGCGCCTACAATGAGCATCACCAACGAGCCAACGATCGACATCATGATCTGCGCCTGGGTGACGTTGGCCAAACGCTGAGGTCCGCCGTCGCGCCTTGGACGGAAAGCGAGCACGGCGCCGAGCAAGGCTGCCGTCACCAAACACAAAAGAGCATGGCCCAGATTCGCTTCGGCTAAAGGCTGGACCCCTGTGTTCACTATCTCAGCCTCGGTGCCGGTCATACCGGGGACGCCGGGCGGTCCGGCCAAGGCAAGGAGCGCGTTAAGTAACAGACTGTGTGCCATTTCGTTTCTACCAAGCAAGAATCATGCGACAGTGTTCCGATCGCCCGTGTCTCCGTGAGCGCGTTCGGCAAGAGTACGCCACTTTGGTCCGAAGCGGCCTGAACCCGACCGCCGACTTTTCTACAAGGCGCTGGCACGACGCTTGCACCACCTTGGCGTTTGCAGGGTCGTCGTCCACAGCGACGAAGGCAGTCTCATCCATCTGAAAGATGGGCTGGTCCTTCTAGTCGTCCCGCTGGTCGTCCCGAAAAGGAAACATCAAATGCAAGACTCAACTCTGCTCGTACTCATTCTGATCGCGGTGGCGATCGGCGCGATTGTTCAGACCGTGGCCTTGGTGGGTGCCTTTGTGGCCATGCGTCACCTGGAGGCCCGTTTCCAGGAAGCCGAAAGGGAGTTGCGCGCGTTGCGCCCGCAGATTGAGACGATGGGGCGTGTGGTACAAACGCTGGCCGAGTTGACGGAGAACGCGGGGCAACAGATTCCACGCGTCGTTCGGACGGTTGAGTCGGCTGTCGATCAGTTCCGCAACGTGGCCGAGCTCGGCGCGACACTTCTGATCAAGCCGCTTCGTCCCTTGGGCGCAGCGCTGGCGATCTGGCGCGGTCTCAAGAACGGCGCGGCCACCTATCGAAAGTTCCGTCCAATCCGGGTCACCCAAGCGCCGGCCATCACGCCGCTTCCCTAGAACGGACTCTGCGCGCGTCATCCACGGTCCTCGGCTGGCTGTAGAGTCGAACGGAACCTCAAGCCACCAGATGACGGATCCCCTCAACCCCAAACTTCTCGCCGCTGTATGTCACGATCTGCGCGGACCTTTGGGTGCAATGGGAACGTGGATTCATGTTCTGAGTTCCGGACGGGCGAAGCCCGAGACGCAGGCGCAAGCCCTCGCTTCCATTGCCGCGGATATCCAGGCGCTTAGCGCCTTGATCGAACAGATGTCGCTCCTGGGAACGGCATTGAGCGCCAACGATCCGATTTCGTTGGTCCGCCTCGACATCGTTCCCGTGCTCCAGAGCGCGTGTTCGTACAACACCGAAGGAAGGGATGTTGTGGCTACATTCGGGGGAGACGAAGCCTCGCTGTGGGTTTCCGCCGATTCCTCACAGTTTCAGACGCTCGCCCGAGTGTTGACCTCGCGCGCGCTGACCGGGCGATCGGGATCGCGCGATCTGCGCGTGTCGCGGCGCGACAATGACGCGGAACTGGTGGTTGAAACCACTGGAGGCGCTCCGCGTGCGCTCAGCGTCGCGCTGGTGCAGGCGCTCAGCGAGGCGCAAGGCGGCAGCCTGGTCCAAGACGCACCCCGCAGGTCCAGGCTGACCGTTCGATTCCCCCTGACCACCGCGTAGCCGTTTTCAAGCCCCGTCGCTCAGACCAAGGCGCGATTTCTAGAAACCGCGCGAGCGGTTACCCCTTGCTTATCGCTCCGGGAGAGTTCCTCCTAGGAATGGTATCGGCGCGTGGCACCACTGTTGCAACGAAGGTCGCAGCGCCGCCGCCTTCGTCAGGGCGCAAGGGAGTCAGTATGAAAAACCGCATAGCATTCATTCTTGGAGCCGGCCTACTCATCGGCGCCTCCACCGCTCAGGCAGCCTGGCAGCAGGGGGCGGAGGCAGCGAGCTACTCGAATGTCGAACTGGTCTCCGTTGATCCCGCGCGTCGCGTGGTGGTCGTGAAAGATGCCAGAGGGAGGCGCGAAACCCTGCTCATGGACGACACTCTCGGAAGCGTTGGCAGCGTGAAACCGGGAGATCGCGTGATCATCACCGTCCGGGCCGGAGCGGGTCAGCGTTACCTGAGCGCCATCGCCAAGTCGGCAGGCTCCTCCTCTGGAAGAGTTCTCGCGACCACGGCACCGGTTCGAACCACCGCTACTCCGATTGTCGGCGATAAGACGGCAGCGAAAGCGGCTTTCGCGTCGCTGGTCTCCAGCATCTCCAACGACGCCAAGCCGATTGACGGCATGTGGGCCGCTTTCGTAACGACGTGTAACGCGAAGTCCTCGAGCACGGGCGATGGACGTCCATGGTTCGGACTCTGGGAGGGCAGCGTGCAGGCGGACTACTCAGCCGGACAATGCCGGGAGCTCTTCAATCAGATGGTGGCCGCGGGAGAAGCCACAAAGCAAGGCATGGTCTCCGCCGAGGAAAGTGCGCGGAAATCGCTCACCGCGGGCGAAATCCGCAACATCCGCAAGATGAGCCTGATGGACTGGGACGGCTGGGGCCTGGCCGCTCCCCAGAAGCGCGAACCTTGAGCACCGCGGCTGGTCCGAGACCGCGCGCGATCCGCGTCCCTCCCGCGGATCGCGCGATTCTCTGGGGTTTGGCCGTTATCGGGATCGTCCTTCTTGGCTGCCTGATCTATCCATTCGCAAGCGCGCTGCTTTTCGCGGCCGTTCTCGCGGGTGCTCTGTACCCGCCCTTCGAGCGCCTCACGAAGCGTTTTGGCAAACGTCCGATGCTTGCAGCCAGCGTCATCACTTTCGTGGTCGCCGTGGTCGTTGCCGTCCCCACAGCCTGGATCGCGTTCACCGCGGGCCGCGAAGTTCTGACCGGGGTCAGTGCGGTTGATCGGACATTCCGTGCTGGCGGCGGAGTTCGAGAGATCATCAACAGCCTGCCTGCCGATGTGCGCGAACATACCCGCAGCCTCGTCGATCGCATTCCTGGCGGCAGTGAGCAGCTCCAGGACCTGGCCGAAAATCAAAAGGGTAAGGCCGCCGCTGTGTTTAAGTCCGCCGTGTTGACCGCGTCTTCGATCGTAATTCAGGTCGCACTGATGCTCGTCGCCTTCTTCTATTTTCTTGTGGATGGGAGGCGTCTAGCCAAGTGGATCGCGACGGTCGCGCCCCTTCCGGAGAAGGAGATCCTCGAGATCCTCCGTGACTTCCGCAATGTGTCGGTCGCGGTGTTGTTATCGTCGCTTGGAACAGCGGGCGCTCAGTCACTTGCGGCTCTCGTGGGCTATCTCTTCGCCGGCGTCCCCCAGCCTCTGTTCTTCACTTTCGTGACTTTCATCTTCGCCTTCATCCCGGCAATCGGAGCGGCGAGCGTCGTCATTGGCCTGTCTCTCCTGCTCTTCCTGATGGGCCACCCGCAGCAAGGCTTTTACCTGGCGATGTGGGGCATCTTCGTAGTCAGTGTCATCGACAACTTCGTGAAGCCGTGGCTGATGAAGGACCGCGTGGAAATCCACGGCGGGCTGATCTTCTTCGCCCTCCTCGGTGGCATGGCCACATTCGGGCCTGTCGGTTTCGTCGCTGGCCCCCTCATCTTGTCTTTCTTCCTCGCCGTGGTGCGGCTGAGCCGGCGGGAGCCGAAGGCGATCGCAGCCTGACCTCCCGGTTTGCCGCGCGGGACATCTCTGTTGTGGAAGCCGATTCTGCTGGCATTGTGATTGCTACCTCATAGAGCTGAAGCATTCAGCATCTAAGGAGACGACGGCAATGAGCGAGACAGTGGTTCGGGAACTTTCAGACGGCGAAGAAATGGTGATCGAGGGTGTTTCGAAGCCTTCTTTTTCGCGCTCCATGTCCGACGATCCGCGCGACCGCGCTCTCGAAACCCGCCGTCAGGTCTTTGAACAGGCTTCCAAATCGGACTCCGGCCAATGGTGACCGCAGCCAGGCCTCATCAACAAACCGACGAAAAACCTGCACTGACCGAGGGTTTGAACGCTCTTGATCAAGATCGTGCGGCTTCTGTAGCCGATGAGGGCGGGGCGTCGGCCGCAACCGTTGAGTTCCAACGCGCTGGCAAGAGAGGCGGAAGTGCGAGCGCGCAGGATGTGCGCACCGCGCACACTCGGCCCACCGGCGGCTCTAAGTAAGTCTTCTACTGGCTCAGCACGGACGAAGGCTCGCTGCCGTCTCAGCACGAGGGATCGAGGGCTTAGAACAGCGGGCGGAAAAACTCTTCCGCTTTCTGACGCACTTCTTCGTCCAGATGCTTCTGACAGCCGAGGCAGCGCTCGGCGAAAGGGAGGGCCTCTAGGCGGACAGGAGGAATCCGGTCGTCGCACTCAACGCAAATTCCAAAGGACTTGGTCTTGAGACGATCCAGAGCGTCTTCGATATTGCGCATCGTG
>JBDSLN010000028.1:0-7988 GCA_039916365.1 Vicinamibacteria bacterium | reverse complement strand
ACCCAAGATCGAACTGGGCGCGTCCCGTCACGGTGACACGCGCAGTCCCGTTGCCATCGAGAAGAGAATCCGCTCGTCCCGGCCCAGCCGAAATCTGGAACAGATTCTTGTCGGAAGACTTGCTGAGTTCGACGCCGTAGACCTGATCGTTCACATCGAAGCCCAGGGAACGACGCGTGAACGTGGTGTGATCCGCGAGGTTTACACCGTACGGTGCCAGAAACCGACCGGCCCGGATACCAAAGCCCTTCTGACTCTGGTAGGAGACCCAGTGTTCGTAGGTGTTCCAGTCGGGCCCCGCGGCGCGACCCTGGCGCCCGAACTCACCGTAGGCGGTCCAGCCGTTTTTCCGGTACCCGACCATCACGTCTCCGTTCATGATGAAGTTCCGTTTCACGGAGCCGCCGGGGAACGTCACGTCGAGATGCGCGGGGCGGAACGTGGCGCCCACCTGCAGAGCACCCAGCCGCTTGCCGAGGATTCCGAAGAGCGCTTCGTGCTCGCGACTCGCGGTGGCCGCGGAGAAAGTCGAAAGCTCCTGATTCGAAAGCGAGCGCCCATAGGCGGTGAGAAGTCCGCCGCCCGTCGGCGAGTAGTGGCAGGTGGTGCAGCGCGTGTACTGCTTGCTCAGGAACTGCGGCTCGGCAGAGGCGCCCGCCGCGACGGACAAACAGGCGACGGCGAGGAGGAATCGTTTCATGGCTTGGCGCTGCTTCCTTCTTTCGTGGCTACGAATGTGACCGTCAGCTGAACGTCGTCCTTCACGCCCACGCCAAGATAGCGTGGCTGGGCGATTTCGAAATCTGGAAGGTGAACGGTGAGGTGAGCCGTGATTTTCACTTTGTCCGACAATCGCTTGATCTCCGCAGCACCGGTGACGGGCTTCGTGACCCCGTGGACGCGAAGCTGGCCGGTGAAGCGCGTTTTCCCCTCGGTTGTGGCGAGGTCAGCGTCAGGCATGGTGACGCCCGAAAGGACCGCATGTTCATATCCCGCTGCCTTCGAGACCTCGAGATAGTTTTCTCGCAGATGTTCGTTTCTCAGGTTGATGCCCGTGTCGAGCTTTCGAAGATCGACCGACAGATCACCTGCCAGGGTCGCGGGCTTGGTGCTGGTCGCGGTCAGAACGCCAGACAGTTCCGAAGTCCGTCCTTCGAATGAGCCGCCGACGGTGAGCGGGCACAAAACCCGGACATCGCCGCTGGTGACACGCCAAGCGTCGTCCGCCAGCGCCAGCGCCATCGCAGGCCGCGGCGCGGCGGTTATAGCTAGGAGAACGACGGCGTAAGTAAGTGCGGAGCGCGCGATCACAGCGTGATCGTCAGCGTGGTGCCGATGAAGGCGGTGGTGAACGTACGAAGCGCCGTGACCGCGGGACCGATGATGACGCGGCCGGAGGTATCGAAGGTGGAGCCGTGACACGGACAGACGAAGCGCCCCGACGACATCCCATCGATGGTGCAGGCCGCGTGAGTGCAGGTCGCGGTGAGTGCAGTGAACGTGCTGGCTCCAGTGCGTGTCACCAGAAGCGGGCTCGATCCGGCCTGAACCAGCGCCATCCCACCCGTGACTCCAAGCGCGGAACTCGTCTCGATATTGAGTGTCGCCACGTTGGAAACGACCGAGGCGCTCAGACGCGACAACGACGAAGCGGACGAACTTCCGCTCGGGCTGGTGCTCCCGCCTCCGCCTCCTCCGCAAGCTGGAAGCGAACCGAAGGCGCTGCCCAGAAGGGCGGCCTTACAGACGTCAGAACAAAAATCTCTACGCGTTTGCATTTGGAATGATGCCCCTGGGTATATCTGAATGATTTTGAGGAGGATAAAGCAACAGTTGACCACAGGGGCGGCTTTGTTTCTAGAGAGGACAGCTCAATCCATTTGAAGGGGATCCAGATCCGAAACCCCGGCCGAGCCTCAGACCCTGGGATTTCGTGTACCTTGAATTCGCCATGGAGAGCCTCCCCTCGTCGTCAGCGCTTCCCGAGATCGGAGAGCTGATCGACGCGAAGTACTGGATCGAGAGTCTTCTTGGCC
Organism: Vicinamibacteria bacterium; assembly: GCA_039916365.1. Lineage (GTDB taxonomy): Bacteria > Acidobacteriota > Vicinamibacteria > Fen-336 > JAGNNV01 > JAGNNV01. The sequence continues at coordinate 5,952 of JBDSLN010000028.1, read as the reverse complement.
AGGGGGGCATGGGTGCGGTGTTCCGAGCCTCCCACGCGCACACCGGCCGCAGCGTAGCTCTGAAGGTCATCGTGCCCGCGTTTGCCGGCAACGAGAGTTTTCTGCACCGCTTCGAGCGGGAGGCGCGCTCGGCGGGATCGCTTCGTCACCCGAACATCGTCGACGTGACCGATTTCGGCTATGCGACCACATCGCGCGGGCGGCTCGCCTATCTCGTGATGGAGTTTCTTGACGGATGCTCGCTCGCTGATGTGTTGCGGCAACAAACCGGCCTGCCGCTTGCGTGGTCGGTGGACATCCTTGAGCAGGTGGGCTCTGCGGTGGAGGAGGCTCATCGCGCGGGGCTCCTGCATCGCGACCTGAAGCCCGACAACATCTGGCTCGAACCCAACCGCAAAGGCGGATACACCGCGAAGGTGCTGGACTTTGGTCTCGCGAAACTCGCCACCGCCGAAAGTGGAGCAGCGCCGCCGCCGATCGAGACCGGTGCAGGCCACGCGAACAGCGTCCACTCCGCCGACGTTTTCGAAGAGGGCGAGACCCATGTCCGTCCGTGGTCACGCGACACGCCGGCTACCACTGTTGCGGCTCCCGATCAGGATGGGCCGACGATCGCGCGGCCTTCGCCCGCCCAAAGCCCGCACGCGAACGCCCTGGACGATGCCGAGGGTGCGACCGCCTTTGGCGCGGTGGTTGGGACACCGGCTTATATGTCGCCCGAACAGTGCCGCGGCCTGCCCCTGACCGCGGCCTCGGATGTCTACAGCCTTGGTGTGATCGCCTATCGAATGCTCGCGGGGACGTTGCCGTTTGAAGGCAATAGCGACGCGCAGTTGTGGGCGCACATCTCCGAGTCGCCGCGGGAACTTGACGCGATCCGTCGCGATCTGCCAAAGGACGCGAGCGAGTTGGTGATGCAGACGTTGTCGAAAGATCCCTCCGCGCGCCCAAGGAGCGCAGGCGCATTCGCCTCGATGCTCTCGGCGCGCGTCGAGCCGACGAGCGACTTTCTTCGCTCGGCACTCTTTCTCTTCATCGAGCATCTTCGGGCGTTTGTGGAGGCGTCGATCTTCTGGCTGTCGCCCTCGTTAGTCCTCGCCGCCGTCCTTTCCCTCCTCGCACTGGTCGAAGCCTCAGGGCGCCCGACAATCCTGCCCCTGCTTCCCGACGTGTTCTTTACCCTCGGACCGCAGCTACTCGCCGTTCTCGGAATCTTCGCGCTTCAGGGAGCGATCGTCCCATCGGTGATGCAGGCCATCGTGGCGCCGCTCCAGCCCGTCGACATGCGCTTGCTCCGGGGGATCTTTCGCGGACGCATGCGCTCGTACCTGCGCGGCATCGCACCGCTCGTGGCCATGATGGCCGTTTACTTTGTGTGGGTGATCGGAGTGGTGCTCCTTCTGCCGCAGGCACTCGAGCCCCTGCGACCATTTCTTCGGAGCATGCCGCGACCGGTCGCCATCGCCGCCGTACTCGTGATCGTGATGCCGGTAACGGTGGTGCCCATGCTCATCTTCCGGCGCAGCAAATTGGGTTCGGGGTTCCAGTTCCTTGGCTCGATCGCCATGATGGAAGGGAAGTTCGGACGGCTGGCACTCCAGCGTTCACAGCGGCTCTCCAAAGCATCCGGGCGGGCGTTGCAGGCGATCTTCCTCGCGTCGGTCGGACTCGGCGGGATGTTCGGCCTTTTTCTGGGCTTGCTCTCCGTCGCCATTCCTCGCGGCCTGCCGGACTGGGCGGCCAGCGCGATCCTGGCCCCGCTGATGGCGATCGGCATGGTTCTGTTGGCACCGTTTCTGTCAGTGGTTAGCTCGCTCACGTATCTGCGCGCGTTGAAAGCAGCGGGAGAATCGCCGGACGAGGTGCTCCTTCAGTTCGAGCGCGAGATCCTTCCGGCGTCACACTGGAAGCTTGCGACGCGCGAAAGAATCCTCACCCAGATCGACGCCACGCGGGCGTAGAGTCATCGGGACGGCGTTTCAGCGCGTTCGCGTGCGCCTTCTTCGCGTCCCATTCAAAGATCACCGGCGGTCGCGGCACGGGCCACGCCCATCGAGGTCCCCGGAGTGAGAGGACGTCCGTCCGGGTGCGTTGGCCGCAGCGGATATCGACCGAGGCGCGGGACTGGGCGATGGCCAGATCGCTGTGTCGTAAGCAGACGGACTGAACCGACTCGCGAGGACGGGAGTCAGCCCCCGCCGGTACGTTTCTGTTCTTCTACAGGTTTGGATGCCCGGCCTGACGCTTCACATACTGACCGCGTCCCTTGGTTCCTGTGAACTGACCGTGATCCACGATCACATCGCCGCGTGAGAGCACGTACGCGGGCATGCCCTTCATCTTCCGGCCTTCGTAGGGGTTGTAGTCGACGCGCATGTGGTGCGTTGTCACCGAGATCGTGTGCTCCTTCTCGGGATCCCAAATCACGATGTCTCCATCGGATCCAACCGCGATAGTTCCCTTCTTCGGGAACAGACCGAACATCTTCGCGGGGCTGGTGGACGTCAGTTGCACGAAGCGATGCGGATCGATGAAGCCCTTCTGCACGCCTTCCCACAGCATGTAGAGACGCGTCTCGATGCCGGGCGCGCCGTTCGGGATTTTCGAGAAGTCGTCCTTGCCGAGAAGCTTCTGACCCTGCTCATTCATGCAGAAGGGGCAATGATCCGTCGAGACAACCTGGAGATCGTTCTGCGCGAGGCCCTTCCACAAAACCTCCTGGTTCCACTTCTCACGCAGTGGCGGGGACATCACGTACTTGGCGCCCTCGAAGCCCGGCTCCTCGTAGTTGTCATAGGAAAGGAAGAGGTACTGCGGACACGTCTCGGCGTAGGCCGGCAGTCCCATGTCGCGCGCCTGTTTCACTTTCTCGAGCGCGTCGGAACAGGAAAGATGGACGATGTAGATCGGCACGCCCGCCATTTCCGCCAGCGCGATCGCGCGACCGGTCGCTTCCCCTTCGGCCCGTGTCGGCCGAGTCAGCGCGTGATACTTCGGCGCGGTCTGCCCCTTCATCAACGCTTCCTTGACCAGCGTATCGATCACGCCGCCGTTCTCGGCGTGCATGCACACCATGCCGCCGTTCTCGCGGGTCTTCAGCAGCGCCTTGAATATGGTTGCGTCATCGACCTGGAAGACGCCCGGATACGCCATGAACAGCTTGAACGAGGTCACACCTTCGTTACGCGTCATCTTGTCCATGTCGTGCGATGCCTGCTCCGACAACTCGCGCACGATCATGTGAAAACCGTAATCGATCGACGCCTTGCCCTCGGCCTTCTTCATCCAAGTCTCGTACGCCGGATAGAGCCCTTCGCCGAAGCTCTGTATCGCAAAGTCGATCAGCGTGGTCGTCCCGCCGTGCGCGGCCGCGATGGTGCCGGATTCAAAGTCGTCCGCTGAGTTGGTTCCGCCGAAGGGCATGTCGAGATGGGTGTGCACGTCGATGCCGCCGGGCATCACCAGCTTCCCCGACGCATCGATGATCGTATCGGCCGGGATGTTCATCCCCCGCCCGATCATGGTGACGACGCCTTTGTCGATGTAGATGTCGGCGTCGTAGCGGTCCGACGCCGTGACGATGGTCCCGTTTTTGATCAGTGTGGCGCTCATGGTTTGGGGTTCCTTCTAGCTGCGTAGGATCAACTTGCACCCTTCCGAACTCTTCGGAACAGGTGTCGGACGGCGTGACGGAGTGAAGGCAATCGGCGATTCAACAAGGATGGAGCGGATCCTGGAGTCGAGTGGGTCGCTTGCGCGCGGGGCCTCGGGCGCGAGTCGCAAGAGTCCGTTGCAGTCGTTCGCGAACGCGGAGGTGAGTAAGGAGGCGCACGATGCCGAAGTTCTCGGATGAAGTGCCGACGCAGCGCGAAGCCTGGCCTTGGGCCACGAACCGCCCCCGCCGCAGCGAGCCCACTCGATTCCTGGATCCGCGGCTGACCACAACATTGCACGCCGCTCCATCGAAGCTCACGGACGGGCGACTTGGGCGGTGTCCATGTCTGCCGAGGAATAGCCTTCGGCGTCGTAGCCGCCGGCGTATTCCGCATCGTCAGGACGACGGATCTTTGAATGGGTGACGACACGGTCGCGGCGCATTCCGCGGAAGTCTTCCACGCGATTCCATCCCTTATCGCCATTCTTCTCGATGAACTGAGACAGTCCCTCGGTCAGCTTCTTGATGACCTCCGGACCAATCGCCTTGTCGAGCATCGCCGCGGTGCAGACTTGGACCGTTCCGCAGCCAAGCAGGAAATAACTCGCGGCCTGACGGAAATCGGACACGCCGCCGATCCCGGAGAACGCCTTGTCGGGAAACGCCTTCGTCATCTTCGCCATATTCGCGAGCGACATCGGGAGAATCGCCGGACCGCCAAGCCCACCGCTTGAGACCAGGCCGTCCACGTTCATCTCGAACTCCAACGTGTCCGCATCGATCAAAGGCAACGACGGAAAAGTATTGGATGAAACAACAGCATCGGCGCCACCGCGGAAAACCGCACCCGCTTCAACACTCATGTCAGCCGAAGCCGGGGTCAGCTTTGCCCACACCGGAATTCTCGCCACTTCCTTCACCACCTTCGTCACAAACGAAGCGAGCTGCTGATCCTTCCCGATGTTCGAACCCATGTCCGCGCGGTCCATGTGAGGACACGACAGATTCATCTCGATCCCATCGGCCCCCGCGTCCTGACACGCCTTCGTCAGGTCGCGCCAGTGATCCAGCTCCTTGTCGCTGCCTGACCCCGCCATGATCGACGCGATCAGCATCTTCGTCGGATGCGCCTTCTTGATCCGCTCCAGCCGCGGGATCCACCAATCGAGAGGCTTGTCGGAAATCAGTTCCCAGTTCCAGGAAGAATGAAGCGCGCCCGCTCGCCCCTTGTTCATCGACAGCGTTCCCGTCTCGGGATTCGCGCGGAGGAACTTCGTCTTCGGCCCCGCCACGTTCACGTCGGGATGCATCCCGATCGTCTTCACCACCACACCTCCCCAGCCTGCATCGAAGGCCCGCATGATGTTGCTCTCCGACTCGGTGGGCGGCGCGGACGACAAGAGGAACGGGTTCTCGAACTTCAGTCCCGTGAAGTTCACCGACAAGTCGACGGCCATAAGACCTCCTGAACGATTAAAGCGTGGTGAGCGGACCGTACGTCTCGGGGCGACGGTCGCGATAGAACTGCCAGGTCGAACGGACCTTCTCGATCATCTCCAGATCCAGATCCGCGATCACGATCGCATCTTTGTCACGCGGCGCTTCGGCCATGATCTGTCCGCGCGGATCGCAGAAATAGCTCTGCCCGTAGAACTCGCCGATGTTCCAGGGCGCTTCATGTCCCACACGATTGATCGCGCCGATGAAGTAGCCATTCGCAACTGCGTGCGCCGGCTGCTCCAGCTTCCACAGATACTCGGACAAACCGGCCACGGTCGCTGATGGATTGAACACAATCTCCGCACCCGCGAGGCCCAAAGCTCGGGCGCCTTCGGGGAAATGCCGGTCGTAGCAAATGTAGACGCCGATCTTCGCGTAGGCGGTCTGGAAGACGGGATAGCCAAGATTCCCAGGCTTGAAATAGAACTTCTCCCAGAAGCCGGGGTTCGTGTGCGGAATATGATTCTTCCGGTACTTGCCGAGATACTTCCCGTCCGCATCAATCACGGCCGCGGTGTTGTAGTAAACCCCTGCCTGCTCGACTTCATAGATGGGAACGATGATCACCATCTTGTGCTTCTTCGCCAGCTTCTGCATCAGCTTGACCGTTGGGCCATCCGGGATCGACTCGGTGAAGTGGTACCACTTCGTCTCCTGCTCCGCGCAGAAGTAGGGACCGTAGAAGATCTCCTGCAGGCATAGAATCTTCGCGCCCTGCTTCGCCGCCTCCGCGATCAGCTTGACGTGCTTGTCGAGCATCGCCTTCTTGACCTTGGCGAGCCCAGCCTCAGGACCAA
>JBDSLN010000027.1:0-9779 GCA_039916365.1 Vicinamibacteria bacterium | reverse complement strand
AAGTGTTCTACGGGCCTGCAGCGGATAAGGTTGCGGAATGAAGCTCCCTGGTGGCGGCGACGTCCTCATCGAAGAGCGGAAGGTACTGGAATATCTGCTTTCCAGAACTCACCCCGTCGGCCGTTTCAAAGCGCGTGTATTCGCGGCATTGGGGTTTGAAAGCAAGGACGTCGACGCGTTCATTGGGGAGCTTCGACGCATCGCAGCGGTCGGCGAAGTCTCCGAGGTGGTCGGGACGTCCTTTGGTGAGAAGCACATAGTTCCCGGCGACCTGAAAGGGTTATTGGGCGAGCTGGCAGTGCTGACCGTTTGGTTTGTAGAGCGTGGGCAGGACAGGGCTAGACTGATTACCGTTCGACCGAGGAAATCATGACCTTCGAATTGCTAGACACCGTCGTGTTGAGCCGGGATCTACCCGAGCACGGTCTCCGCGTCGGGGACGTGGGCGCGGTGGTCGAGGTGTACGCAGGCACAGACTTCGAGGTTGAGTTCGTGCGCGCTTCCGGAGAGACGAAGGCCCTGGTTGCTCTCACCTCCCGAGATCTTCGCTCAGTATCGGCGAACGACATGCTCGCGGTGCGGGCTTCTTAGAAGAGGCCGTAGAACAAAGAATTGGAACGGACGAGGTCCACGCAGACGGCCGTGGGCCCTCGCCGCTCAATTCAGTGTTATGCGTGCTCACCTTGGGTGCACCGATGTGAACCGCCCCGGGTTTCCCGGAGACTCATTGATTTGAGTCAGGCCACCTTGGCCTGCCCGTTGTGTTGTTGATAGTACGCAGTCTCTTTCTCTGCTGGGGGAATGTCCCCGATCGGTTCGAGCAGGCGACGGTTATTGAACCAATCAACCCATTTGAGGGTTGCCCACTCGACGTCTTCGCCGCGATGCCAGGATGTGCGTCGATGAATCACCTCCGCCTTGAAGAGACCGATGACGCTTTCGGCCAGAGCGTTGTCATATGAATCACCGACGGTGCCCACCGAGGGCTCCAGGCCGGCCTCGGCCAAACGTGCGGTGTAACGGATCGACACGTACTGTGAGCCGCGGTCGCTGTGGTGCACCAGACGGTCCGTTTCAAACGGCTTGCGCGCAAACAGTGCCTGCTCGAGCGCGTCGAGCACGAAGTCCGTTCGCATCGAAGCCGACACGCGCCAGCCGACGATCCGCCGCGCATAGACGTCGATGATGAAGGCCACATAGACGAAGCCCTGCCAGGTCGACACATAGGTGAAATCCGAGACCCACAGAACGTTCGGGCGATCGGCCTGAAACTGCCTCTTTACGTGATCGGGCGGGCAGGGAGCGTTCGTGTCCTGGATCGTTGTGCGCACACCCTGACCACGAACAACGCCATACAGGCCGCGGCGCTTCATCAACCGGTCCACGGTGCATCGGGCAACCGAAATGCCCTCACGCCGCAGTTGCCGCCACACCTTGCGCACGCCGTACACCTGGAAGTTCTCGTTCCAGACACGCTCTATGTTACTCAGCAATTCATCGTCGCGCCGCGATCGAGGTGAACTCAGACCCGGATCAGCGGACCGCGCCGCGTGGTCGTAGTACGTCGATGGAGCGATCGGCAGCGCCTTGCAGATCGGCTCGACTCCATGATCAGCCCGGTGCGTGTCGATGAAGTCTTTCATCGCTTGAAGGGGCGGTCGAGCTCCGCCTGGGCAAAATACGCTGACGCTTTGCGAAGGATCTCGTTGGTCTGGCGCAACTCTCGGACCTCGCGCTCCAGGGCCTTAATGCGATCTCTCTCCGCTGTCGTCATACCCTCGCGCAAGCCAACGTTCCGCTCATGCTGCCGAACCCATAGTCGCAGCGTTTCCGACTTACAGCCGATCTTCTCCGCCATCGACTCGATCGCCTTCCACTGCGACCCGTATTCACTCCGGTGCTCAAATACCATCCGCACCGCGCGCTCCCGAACTTCAGGTGAAAACCGCGTCCGCTTGTTCATAGCTCCATCCTCTCAAGAGTTGGAGCCTCCGGAATTCCCGGGGCGGTTCACTTACGGTAGGGCGATCTCACCAGCCGATTGAGGGAGATCTTCGAGACCGTCAGCGATCTGTGTCGCAATGCCCATCGCCTCATCGAAGGGAATAGCGCCGCTTCTCAGTCGCTCCGCGAGGTCTCGCCCCCCGACCATCTCCATGGCGAGGAAGTGGACCTTCACACCTTCGTCGAGGGCTGCGTCTTCGAAACCATAGACCTGCGCGATACTCGAGTGATTGAGCGACGCCAGCAGCCGGGCTTCGCGTTCGAAGCGAGTCAGGCGCTCTGGGTCCTGAGCGAAGGTGCCGGGCAGGACCTTGATCGCGACATCCCGGCCGAGCTTCGTATCCCTGGCGCGATCGACCTCGCCCATGCCACCCGCGCCGATGGGACCAACAACCTCATAAGGTCCGAGGCGGGCGCCGGTTTTTAGAGTCCCGAACGGAGGGGTCTAGGCGACCCGCGCCAGCAGTGGCCGCTTGGCGGGGCATCCGGCTCTCGACCAGCCGGCGATGGCCAGTAGCCTGGGCGGAGGAGAAAACAGGCCCCAGTCGACAACGCGGTAGTCCGTCGCGCTGCTTGGAAGCGGCCAGGACTTCGGCATGCACGCCGTTGAGGTCAGCCTCTGAAGCATTTGGATCTTTTTCGGATTCATTCAGGGTTTTCTTAGGGACGGGCCCCCGCGGAGAGCGGGAGACTCCAGGTGTTCCTGAAGGAGGACACATGAAACCTTTGAATCTCTTGATCGCGCTGATTCTCTTCTCTCAACCTCTCATCGCCGAAGCCTCGCCCACACCGATGCAGATCACCGCCGAGGTCGTGACCATAAAGCTGAAGGACGGCAGCACCCTGGTCGCGCGGATCGTGAGCCAGGACGGTGACCTTTTGAGAATTGTCACGGTTGGAGGTGTGGCCATGGAGATTCCAAGGACTTCCGTCCTCTCCATCGCCTCTGATGAACCGGCCGAAGGCCCCGCTCGGCCGTGGGACGTGAACGACACCCGGCTTCTCTTCTCACCGACCGGAAGGCCGCTACCGAAAGGCACCGGGTACTTCTCCGATCATTTCCTCGTGTTTCCGGGCGTGGCTTATGGGATCACCGACAACCTCAGTATCGGTGCTGGGATATCGGTCGTGCCCGGCCTCGGACTGAACGAGCAGCTGCTCTACGTTGCGCCCCGGCTGGGTAAACGTTTTTCGGACAACCTGGCGCTTTCCGGCGGACTGCTCTACGCGCACGTCGGTAACAACAACGACGAGGGCACTCTGGGCGTGGCTTATGCCATGGCGACGTTCGGCAAGCCGGATAAGAGTCTCACCCTGGGAGCGGGGGTCGCACGGACCGTTGACCATGAAACGGTCAGCCGCAACCAGGTCTCCCACACCCCGGTTGTGATGATCGGCGGGACCGCCCGTCTGTCGCACCGGATCGCATTCGTCTCCGAGAACTGGCTGGTTTTGAACGAGGACTTCAAACTCAGCCAGCAGCCCTTTGGGCTGGGGGTTCGCTTCCTGGGCGAGAGCCTGTCCGCCGATGTCGGTGTCATCCTGGTGGGCGAACTTCTCGATGAAGGTTTCCCGATTCCGTGGGTTTCGGTCTCCTACCACTTCGGACGCCGGAAGTAAGGACCGACCGGGGTCATCCAACGCCAACCCTCCGTTGACCGTCGGAGGGCTGTTAGCCGGGTGCGTCGGCAGAGTTGCTTGCATGGAAACTTGTGGCTAAAGGATGAGGCGTTGGAAGAGAGCGCCAACCTGCCGGCGCCGGAAGTCATCGCGGCCGATCTGGAGGGCGCGCTGGAACAATTCGCGGCGATTGCCGAGGCTTTGAAATGAAGGAGAGGTTCTGAAACCGACCCCGGCACGGACTCGGCCCGACTGTTCATGTGGGTGCTACTCCGATACGACCTTCGCTCCCGCCCCAACTGCGGCCCCTACCAGCACCCCGCCCGCAAGCGCGACCGGACCGGCCAAGCCGCCTGCCAGCGCTCCCATCGACCCGAGCAGATACGCGATCAACAACGTTGGCGATCTTGAACCGGATGGCGCAAGGGCCACCGCGACGCCCCCGCAGACGATGCCGACGCCGACCACCCATGCGAGCGGAACGAAACACATCTGGCCCGAACACATCGGCATGAGCGTTCGACACGCGATCGGAAGCACGAACCCAAGCGAGCCTGCAACCAATCCGGGATAGAGACCGCGCGCGAGCCACTGGCCCCTCCGGCGTGAAAGAAACACGACGACGCCCAGAAACAGGCCCAGGGTGATCGTGACTCTGGGGAAGGCACAACAAGCCATGGAGACGCATCCGAACGGCGCTGCGAAGACCAACGCGAGACCGGCGCCATTGATTGCGCGGCTCCGCTCGTAGAGTCGTCGGCTTTCGAGAGCGAGCGTGGCTGCATTCATCAGTGTGGCACCTTCAGGATCGCCCGGAGACGTTCCTTGGCTCGTTGAACGCGCTTCCGAAACGCGGTCGGCGAGAGTTTGCTCTCAGGACTGCCCGATACAAAAGCTTGCAGAGTGTTCTGCTCTTCGATGGATAAACGGGCGAGTCCCCACTCCACAAGGGCATCGGTCTCTTTTCGCTCGATCTCATCGAGGGGGCTTGCGCGCACATCTGGGATCGGTTGCTCAGGGAGCGGATCTTCGCGTCTGCGCCACGCCTTCCGACGCGCGGTGCGCATCTCGTGGAACGCGATGCCGATGGCGAAGGACACCGCATCCCTGGATGAGTCGAACTCATCCGCGCGCGCGAAGAGATTGAGCAAAGATTGTTGGGCGACATCCTCGGCCAGGCCTCTCGGCAGATAGCGTGAGGCGAAGGCGAGGAGAAGCGGCCAAAGAGCATTGAAAAGGGGAGTGAAGGCTTCACGATCTCCATCGCTTAGGCGCGTAAGGGCGTCTTGAACCAGAGCACGCCGCGAAGCCTCCACTCGTTTAGCAGCAGCCGGGGCAGGAAGGGCAGCAGCAGGCCGCCACAGCCTTCACGACGGTCTCGGACGCACTCACCATCGCGGGAAGAGCCAGCACGGCCAGGGCAAAGGCAGCTCGGAAAAAGTTCTTCATCGTTCATCCTTTCGGTTCGCGGCGAAATGCCGCGCTATCAGAGATAGGCGCGACCACGGCGATTGTGACTCCCTTCCGTCACCGTTTGGTGCTTGGCCCCTTTCGATGGGCCGCGGCACGGGTGCGCTTCGTTGAAGCGTTGGGGGGAAGATGATGGAGATCAACGATCCTGAGACAGCGACACCTTCGGTTCGGCATCAACCCACGTCCCTAAAAAGAGGGCCGCGAGAAACGCGCAACTGCCGGAGAAGCAGAAGGCGGAGAGCGGGGAGACAGCCTGATAGAGCCATCCAAATACGAGGGATGCAGGCAGCAGCAAGACTCCCGTGACGAGGTTGAACCAACCAAAGGCGGTGCCGCTCCGACCTGCCGGCGCTAAATCCGCGACGAGCGCTTTTTCGACGCCCTCGGTTGCCGCCATGAAGAAGCCGTAGAAACCAAACAGCCCGAAGAGCCAGGGACCGCCGCGCGTGAGCAGACCGAAGACCACATAGAAGATCGCGTACGCGAGGTATCCCGCAACCAACAGGCGAGTGCGGCCCACGCGATCCGACAACGCCGAGAGCGGTGTCGCGAAGAGCATGGCGATGGCGGAGACGGAAGCCCAGAGCAGAGGGATCTGCGCTTCGCTCACCCCGAGGTCGCGTGCGCGCAAAAGCAGGAACATGTTGGAAGAGTGACCCAGGGTGAACAGCGCCACCACCGCGATGTATCGCTTGAACGCTTTCGGCATGTCCTGCATACGCCAGTCAAAGGCAAGCGATGGCGGAGCGGCAACGGGCGCCGGTTCATGGATGGTGAACGAAAGGCCGAGGCAGACGACCGCGGGGATGGCCGCCCAAAGAAAGATCTGCTTGAGCGGCATGCCACTCGTCAGCAACCACCATCCCATGACGGGGCCGATCACCGAGCCCGCGTTGTCCATCGCCCGGTGAAATCCGAACGCCAGACCGCGCCGCTCCGGCCCCACACTCTTCGCCAGTAGTGCATCGCGCGGAGACGATCGAAGTCCCTTGCCCACCCGGTCGGCAAACCGAAGGACGACAAGCCAGGGCCAGCTCGACACGAACGCGATCAGAGGACGCGAGATCCCCGCGAGGCCGTAGCCGAAGACGATCCACGGCTTTGCCCGCCGCGCCCGATCGACAAGCACGCCTGAGAACAATTTGAGGAGCCCCGCGGTTGCCTCGGCGATACCCTCGATGATCCCGAGCGCTCGTGGGCCGGCCATAAGCACGGAAGACAAAAAGATGGGGATCAGCGGATAGAGCATTTCCCCCGCGGTGTCGTTGACCAGGCTGATCAGCCCGATCAGCCAGACTGTCCGCGGGAGCGCGAAGATCGCCTTCGCCATCCCGCCCTGATGATTTGGAGTCACTCTGAGAGGATCGTACAGGGATCCCTGGACGTGCGTGGCATATCTTTCTGAGGTGAATTCCATGACGTTTTCCGATGTGATTGGCGTTTTGTGGCTGATCTGGCTGTTGTACTGGATCGTTTCGGCTCGGGGGATCAAACCCATCGTCCGGCATGAGGCGAAAGGGACGCGGCTTGCGTTCCTCGCCCAGGTGGTTTTGACCGCCGTCCTCCTCCGACCGGGTCGATGGCCGGGATGGCTTGGAGACACCTGGATCTCCGGCGGGCTCACCCGCTACTGGATCGCGGTTACGGTGGTCGCGGCTGGGCTTGCCCTGAGCATCTGGGCGCGGCGCGCGCTCGGTCGGAACTGGAGCGGCACGGTGGCGGTGAAGGAGGACCACGAACTGATACAGAGCGGCCCCTACGCCTGGGTCCGACATCCGATCTACAGCGGCATCCTGCTCATGATCCTCGGCACAGGCCTGGCTTCGGGTCGCGCCCACGCCTTGCTGGCCTTCCCCATCGCGGTGAGCGCGCTTTGGCTGCGCTCAAGGGCCGAGGAGCGATGGATGGGCGAGGTGTTTGGTGAGCGGTATGCGGCCTACCGCCGGAAGAGCTGGGCTTTGATCCCGCGGCTGCTTTAAGGCAAGCGAACCCCGCGTCCGCGCAGCGTCGATGCAACGGCGTTTAGGGATGGCCCTGTTGCTTCGCCAGCAGCTCGCGAAATCCCTTTTCACCCGCGTCGATGAAAGCAAGATACCCCTCGCGATCGATAAAGGGCGCCACCGGATCCTTGGCCTTTCCGCTTTCGACGAACTTGCGGTATCGGCCGAACGCTCTCGCGTGCGAGGTCACCCAGATGTCTTCGGGCAGGCTCCGCAACAGACGGAATGTGTGCTCGAAGTCGGCACGGATTCCGGGATAGTTCTCGGGTTCGACCAGCGACATGCCCGGAAGTAGGCCCATACTGCAGGCACTCACCACATTCAGCTCCCGGTTCCCATCGCGGACCGAGAACGTCCACGTGGTGCAGCCGCGGGAATGACCGCCCGTGATGTGAGCGGTCAGCTTGATCTGTCCCAGCGTGACGGTCGCGCCGTCCTTGAACCGATGATCGACCTGGGGAGCGGCGTAGCGCGAGATGCCGGCCCAGACGAACATCCGCATGGGGAGAAACGTTGCGTTCTCGCCTTCATCACCGCCCGCCGCCATGGTGTCGGCGCTGGCCTCGCTCGCCCAGAGTTCTGCCCCCGAAGCTTTCTGCAATTCCGCGAGCCCGCCTGCGTGGTCGAAGTGCGGTTCCGAGTTCAGGAGGATCTTGACGTCTTTGATGTTGAACCCCAGCTTGGCGATGCTGGCGAGAATCAGGGGAGGCGTTCCGGGATAGCCGCCGTCGATCAGAACGTGGCCCTCGGGGCTCGTGATCAGGAACGCCGTGACGTCGCTCGCGCCTACGTAATAAAAGTTGCCCGCGATGCGGAACGGCTCCGCCTCCGTCTGCCCACCGTGCCGGCCCGCGTCCCGCCACAGAGGAAACAAGACGGCGAACGCCGCAGCCGCCACTCCAAGCAGAAGAACAAGCCATGGTCGTTTGCCAAGGGCGCTCACGACGCGATCTTCCCAGCAGTAAGAGTGCGAGGGGGATCGGCCACACGGCAACTCTACGAGATCACTGAAGGAGACCATGCCTGGATGCCTGCGCCGCGTCGGGCGAAACATCCAGAACCGTCCCGGGCGCGTATCTTGGAGGTATCGACGGCATCAAAGTAAGGAATCACTATGACCACAAGACGCTCGTTCTTTGTCGCCGGCCTCTCCGGGTTTGCTGCCGCCTGCGGATCCAGGGTGGTCGCGGGATCGAAACAAGTCTTCGAGGTGACGCACACCGACGAGGAGTGGCGCAAGCTTCTGACCCCCGATCAGCACTGGATCTTGCGCAAGGAAGGGACCGAGCCTCCCGGCTCCAGCCCGCTCCTGCACGAGAAGCGGCCGGGAACGTTCACCTGCGCTGGCTGTGATCTCGATCTCTTCGCGTCGACGACCAAGTTCGAGAGCGGCACGGGTTGGCCTAGTTTCTGGGCGCCGGTGGAGAAGGCGGTGGGCACCACGAAGGACTATTCGTTCGGGATACCCCGAGAGGAAGTTCACTGCCGGCGTTGTGGTGGGCATCTCGGCCACGTCTTTAACGATGGCCCGAAGCCAACCGGCCTTCGCTACTGCATGAACGGATTGGCCCTGAAGTTCAAGGCGACCACGGCGTAACTGAGGAGGATCATGAACATGTCCAGGACTTTGACCACCATCATCGGCGTGTGCGCGGTCGCTTCGGCGGTCGCGCTATCAGGCGGGTTGACGGGTACCGCTTTGTCCGCGGAGAAAGTGCGCCTAGCACCTGCCCCCATCGTCGACCTTTCGTCGACCCCCAGCTCCACTTCCGAAACAGCGGTGTTCGCCGCCGGATGTTTCTGGGGCGTGCAGGGCGTGTTCCAGCATGTGAAGGGCGTGACCGGCGCAATCTCCGGGTACGCAGGCGGGGAGAAGACGACCGCGGAATACGAGACCGTCGGATCGGGTAGGACGGGTCACGCGGAGTCGGTGCTCGTCACCTTCGATCCCCGCGTCGTCACCTACGGCCGGCTTCTGCAGATTCTCTTCTCGGTCGTTCACGATCCGACGCAATTGAATCGGCAAGGGCCGGACAGCGGGTCCCAATATCGCTCTGCCATTTTTCCGTCGAACGCCGAGCAGGCAAAGGTGGCGGAGGCGTACCTCGGGCAACTGACTGCAGCGCACGTGTTCAAGTCGGCGATCGTCACCAAGATCGAGCTGGCTCGGCCGTTCTATCGCGCCGAGGATTATCACCAGGACTACCTCACGCTCAATCCGATGGCGCCGTACATCGCCATCAACGACCTTCCCAAGGTCGACGCACTGAAGAAGTTTTTCCCCGAGGTCTATCGCGAGAAGCCCGTCCTCGTGGGCTCTTATCGGTAAGCGGCGAAAGCAGGACAAACAGGCAACCGCCTCCTGATACGCGAAGGTCCCGAGGGCGCTAAATGACTTTGAATCCGACGGAGGTCAGGTAATCGCCGACCCTGCGGCGAACATCGGTTCGTGTCCGCCAGAAGGGGAATCGCGGCGCAGCCTGCACCCAGGCGTCGAGGCTCAGGCCCTCCGGGCCGGGCTTCACGGTCACGTCGAGGTAGCCGTCGATCGAGTCGGCGTGATACTCGAAGTTCAGCGAGTCGCGGATGGCCTCCTGAAGATCGGGAGGTGTTTCGAGGAACGTCACGCGAGCCCGGCCGGCCGGCGATGGCCTCTTGCAGTCGGGGCAGGCCGTCAACGCC